>PLXT01000130.1 GCA_003151535.1 Methanobacterium sp. | reverse complement strand
ATTTTAATTCTGAAGCCCAACATTCTTATTATTGTTCTAAATTAGCAGAACACATGAATTTTGGGCCTAAAATTCAATTAAAATGTTTACTTCATGATGCAGCGGAGTTTGTTATTGGAGATGTTTCTAGACCCATAAAAAGAATATTAAAAAGTAGTGGTGAATTGTTAAAAATAGAAGATAGAATAATGTCTCTTATTTTACAGAAATGGTTAGGAAGTGATGAATATTATTTTGATAATATAGTTAAAAAAATTGATAATATAATGTTAAATAAAGAAGCCAATATATTATTTTCTAAAGCACCTAAAGAAATGGGTTGGCAAGATCAGGTGGAAGAAATAGATTTAGAAAGAGCAAATAAAATAAAAATTAGAAGTTGGGTATTTCCGGGTATTGCTAAACAAATATTTTTAGATAGATTTAATGAATTGGTTAAAAAAATTGCTAGAGAATATGCTTTTAAAATACCATGATAAATTTCTTATTAAAATCATTGTTAGTACTTACAACAGCAGCCTTATTGGATGTATTTATTGCTTTGTATAATAATAAATCTGTTGAAGGTAAAAATTTAGCAAGATCAATTTATAGCATATTAACTGGTATATGTGGTTGGATATCTTTTAGCATATCTTTAAATGAACTAGAATATTTACCTGCACTACTTTTAGGTTATGGAATTGGTGCTTACTATGCAATTGATTTAGAAAATATGGCCATTAAAAAATGGCCCAACTTAAAAAAATATTTATAATGGGTAGACCAAAACCAAGTGAATTTCAACCTACTACTTTAAAAGATTCCTATAAAATATTTTGTAATTTAACTAAAGATAAATCTATAGTAACAAAAATTAGTTTAACAATTGAAGAATTACAATTTGAATATCAACTTAATAAATCAAATATTGAAAACTTATATAGGCTAATCCAATCTTATGGTAAGATGTATTTAACTAGTGATATTGGTGGTAAAAAAGGTAGACCTATAATATAATTTCCTATTTTATAAATTTTCCTTACAATCAGAAAATTAATCAAAATTGAATATTTACGTAGAGAATCATGCTAAAAACTAGTTCCTACGAATATTCATGTATACTAATAAACCTACCAAAGAAATACTCTAACCTTGTTTTAGATTATAGTAAAAATAATATTGATGATTCTGAACTATTTAATGAAGAAGATAAGGGTAGAGAAGATGATATTCATGTAACACTTCTTTATGGAATAAAGGATGACAATCCAAATGAAACTTTAGATATATTAAAAAATAAATTTTCTAATTCTAAAATAAAAATTAGATTAGGAAATATTGCTAAATTTTATCAAGATGACCATGATGTTTTAAAGATAAATGTTAATGATTTTACAGGTAAATTAGAACAGATGTTTAAGACTTTTGATAAAGAATTAGATAATGATAATAAGTTTAAAGATTATCACCCACATATTACATTAGCCTATGTTAAAAAAGGTAAATGTGAAGATTTAGTAGGAGATGATTTTTTTGAAGATATTGAAGTTGAATTAACAGATTTTGAATTTAGTCCAAGTGAAGATAAAAAAGATATAAATATAAAGTTGAGTAAATTGGCAATAGAACAACCCATAAGACCAAGTACTAAATATCCAGAATTAACTGCAGATGAACTTCAGATTGTTTACCCTAATCTAGATGTATTTAAATTATATAAAGAATGGGATGAAGAATTAACTCCTGAAGATAAACAGATGTACTGGAATAGTTTTGAACGCTTTGTTCAACTTTATAGTCAAGTAGAAGTTAATCATCCTGTATTATATGGATTAAAAAAGAAAGCAGAAGCAAATATATTAGAACCAAGGGTATTTGATAAGAATTTTCAAAGAAAGGTATTTCAAGATTTAATTAATTCTGGTAGTACAGATGAAGAAGAATTAAGAAATATTTTAAATGAAAAATATTTTATGCAACCTGCATCTCAGGATGCTATTTTGCAGGAATTTTTAAAGTTATTAGATAGTGGTAAAATAAATGAATTTATTACTGAACCAGAACAACCCCAACAAAAACTTCAAACAGAATCTCCAATTAATATACCTGTTCCCGTAAAACAACCAGAAATTAAACAAGTTGAACAACCTAAAATAGAAAAAGTTGAACCTGAAATAGAAGAAAAATGGGAAACTTTACCAATACCCGCAAATAAATTAAATATTGGTGATGTAGTAAATATACAAGAAGAATTATTTGCTGTAATAAGAAAAAGAACAGATAAAATAATATTTCAAAATTTAGTTTCTGGAAAAACATATCCAGAAATAATTTCCAATAAAAAATTTGATGTATTAAGCATAGAAGATGTTAAAAAAGCGGTTGCTGAACAGGCTAAGGAAGGTATGTTTGACAAATTGCCCAGTGTTATCAGAGAAGATTTTAGTTATTTAAGAAGTAGAATAGCCGCGATTAGAGCTAAATGGTTAAAAAGACAAACTGTCTACTTTACATGGAGTGAAATTCAGGGTTTAAAAGATCAACTTAAACAACTTTTAAATGGTAAAATAATTGGGAATGTTGGTGAAATAGATAATATTTATGATTATCCAACTTTAATAACTTGGTTACAAACTCATAGCAAATTAGATAAACAAACTCTTAGTATGTTAAAAATGAGTAAAGAGGATAGTGAAAAAATTGTTGCTTTACAAAAATTGATAAGTGAAAAGTTAGTTACAGAAGATTTAACAGTTCATTACAAAGAACCAAATTATTATATACATTTTCTTACACCGAGAACACCTTCAACAGAAGAAGTTGATGAAAGAATAGTTTTGGATATTATAAAACAAGTTTTTCAAGGAATAAATGAAGAAAATATTAATTACTATTCAGAAGTTATGTATGGAAATAGAAATTTTGATGAAATATCTGTTTCTATCCGTTCCATACCTGTTGGACAGTGGCCGGAAGAAAATATTGAAAAAATAGAACAACTTAAAAAGATAATTAATAAAAAAGAAATATTTGAATTATCTCTTAAAAATGCTACTGAAATTAAAACCGCTGTAAAGGAAATTAATAATTTAATATACCATTTATACAATTTCGATATAAATGGTAACAAATTAATCTTCTCCAATAAAGATGAAATGTTAGAAGTAAAACAGTTATTAGAAAACAAGGGTTTTATTCCTATTGAAAAGATAGCAATATTAGATGATGAAACTATTTATTGTATTCAAGATGAAGGTGGTAAAAGTTTATTTGAATCTAAAGACCCAGCAGAAGCAGCATGGCTTTTACAACATTCTCCAAACAGATATCAATCTGCAGATACAGTTGTAACAAGAAAAGGTGAAGACAGGGATGCAGTTGAAGATATGACACCAGAAAACTTTATTAAAAAATGGTTAAAATATAGAAAAACATCTATTAGACAATTTAAACCCCGTGATTTAGTAGTACTTGTAAATCAAAATGAAGCAGAAAAATATTGGGGGGATAAAGTAGATACAACAGTACCTGATAGAATTGTAATTAGACCTAAAGATTTAAGTCAAGGTGCAAAAACCAAAAATCAACTTGCTAAAGATGGTTGGAATGTTCAATGGGAAGAAGGGGATATTGCAGTAATATTAGATTCTCCTGAAAAACTTGAATCATTTAAAGAATTATTAAAAACACTTCCGGTAGAAGTTATATATCCATTTGATTTTGGTAAAAGTAGACCAAAATTAACAAAACTTCATCCTTACTATGTATTAGAAGTTAAGGATGAAAATAATGGTCAGGAAATATTAATAGATGATGATGACAATGAAGAAAATTGGTTTTCATCTTCTGGTTTTCTATTAAAACCAGGAACAGAAGCAATTAAAATTAAAAGTATTAAAACAATGGCAAATTTAAAACCAGGAATAAAAGTAGCAATATATGATGAACCTTTAACATTTAAGGGTTTTCAAGGTAATGGAATGTTGAAAGAATTTATGTCTAAAGATGTTACTTCTGGATTAGAATATTGGAAGGTATCTTTATTAGATAAAGATCAAATTAAGAAGGTGTCTAATAAAGATATAAAAGAAGAAATATCATTAAAGGCATCTCATATTAAACATTGTGGTGACTATGGACAATGTTATTATAATGAAAAAACCAAAGAAGTAGCATGGGTTCCAGGAGATGCAGATGGGGAACCAGAATATGATAGTATGGATGATATAAAAATGGCTTTAAAGATACCTGGAATAAAAGAAGTGGTTATTGAAGATTCAGAATATGATCCCTATAGAGATAATTCAGAATGGGAAAAAATAGATTATAAACCATTAAAAGAAGAAAAAACTGAAGATGAAGGTAATTGGTGGGAAAATTTAGAAAAGAAATCTGGTGTAGATAATAAAAAAGAAATGGAAGATAGATTCCATTTACTTATTTCCTATATTGATAATCAAGATAACAAATTAAATGACCCCAATTGGTTAAAGGATGATAAAGATGGATCAAGGAGAAAGAGAATAGAAAATAATATTAAGGAAATGATGATTGAATATAATCAATTGAGAGAAGATTTAGGATTAAATACACCAGAAGATGAGGAATTTCTCNNGAAAAAGATTTCATGGTAGATAAAAAAACTGAAGCTAAACTTTATAATCCCATGACTCACAATTATGATATATTAAAAATAGATCGTGCTTTAGCATCTAGTTTACCCCAAGAAGATGATGCACCATTATTTGAAGGTGAAGATAATGAACATCCTGGATTTGGAATTGAAAGTATTAAAAAAACATCAATAATAGATCCGGGTCAAAGTATAGGTTCAGTAACTCAACAAGTACTTGGTGAATTAAATAGATCATTTCCAACTGCATTAACATATGAAAATATATTTAAAACAGTTGAAGGTAGTGGTCTTATAGATAAAATAGAAGATGGTGACCTAATAAATGTAATGAACAATGTTGCAATTCAGGTTGGTTTACCTAGAATATCTTGGGATACTTATTTACATCCAGATAATGATGAAGTAGATAGTATAATTACTCAATTAAATAATAGTTCAACTCCTACTTTAACTGTTAATGAAGAACAACCTGATATTAATGGATTTGTAGAAGAACATTTTGATAATAGTGCTCCTGAAAAACTTGATTTATTAGATAGAGTATTGGAAGAAAAGGTAAAACATTTTATAAATTTACCTCAAATATTAGATGAGTCAGTAGATGTTTTGACAACTGCCATAAAATCTGTTAAAAAAGATTCAATAGTTACTAAATATAAATTGAATGATGTTCAAGTATATAATGTAAGTATGGCTGGAAAAATTGTTACAGGTAAGCTTATATTTTCTATTAATTTAAGAGCAAATGTCCATAGTAAAACTTTACCCAAAACTAGAATTATTGAATTATCTTTACCTATTAAACAAGAAAAAGTAGAAGCACCATTAACTTTTACTTATAATGGTAAAAAACAATTATTAAAGACGTATTTTTTGAATGATATATTTGAACAATATCAAGAATCAATCTAATTTTGAAGATTAAATCCTTTTTATTATATTGATATTGATATTGTAATTACAGACCTATCTTAGTAACTTTACACTACATGTTTGATACAACGCGAAAACAAAGACTTCAAAAGAGTCCCACAACCTACTTTTCCCAACTCTACTTATAGACCAAAATTCTTAAGTTTGGGAGGTGGTTTTGGTAAAGGTATCCCTGAATCTACAATGAGAAAAATAGCTGATAGTGCTGGAGTAGATTTTGGAAATTTTGGTGGTGATTCAAACATGTCTAATTTTCAACCTGAATTAAGAAACCCAACTCTTAATTCAGACATGTTTTTCCTTCCAAAATATTATTCACCAGATGGTTTCCCAAATATAGAATTAAATATATGGTGTGACCATTATCTTAGATTTCATCCCTTAGTACACAATTTAATAGATCTTCACGCAACTCTTCCTATATCAAGATTTGGTTTAGTAAAGATAAAAGATGATGCTATACTAAATAATTTTGAAGAAATGATGGAAGATATGCAGGCAGAACAAATGAACCATTATTTCTTAAAAGGTTATTTTGCTAGAGGTGAAGCACAACCATTAACATGGTGGGATGATAGTAGAAATAGATGGAGCGGAATGACTTTAGTAGATACTAATTATATTACTGTAACAGGTCATTATTTACTTCATTCTAAAAAAGGTAAAGATACAGAATATTATACTTTAGCACTTGATGAATATATACAAAATTTAGTTCATTCTAATGACCCATTTGAACAAAATTTGGTAAATGAATGTTTACAAGATGATATTAGAGGAGCAATACAAAATAATTTACATGTAAGACTAGATCCTTTTACCACAACTCTTATAAAGAGAAAAGTTAATCCTTGGGATTTAAGAGGAACTAGTATAATGACAAATTGTTTAAAGACTTTGTTATTAGAAGATAAATTAAGAGAAAATGATTATGCAACTGCTCAAATGAATATTAATCCAATTCATTTATGGACTTATGGCAATGATTTAACACCCGCAGATGATCAAATGTTATTAGATGTTAGAGATTTGGTTAGAAATGCAAGTTATGATCCTCAATTCCACATTTTTTCAAATCATTTATTAAAATTAGAAATTAAGGGTGCTGCTGGAGCATTAACAGAACTTCAACCTAAATGGGATTATATAGAAAACCAAATTCTTACTACCTTATGGGGTAATAAGGCATTTACTCACAGTGAAGGTATTACATATAATAATGGTACTACTGCAATGAGGGTTTTAATGGGTAGATATTTACCTATTAGAGGAATGTTAGAAAATTATTACTATCAAAAAGTATTTTTACCTGTAGCATTTGCTAATGATTACTTTGAAAAAACTACTGCAGAAAGAAATAACCATATAAATGTTAAGGGTGGAGATAGAAAACCCATTTACCCAACATTTGATTGGAGACACAAACAAGCTTTATATGATGATTCTAATGTAAGATCACTGTTAATTCAACTTCAACAAGTTTCAAAATTACCTATGAAGGTAATTTGTGATTCATTAGATTTGGATTATCAATATGTAAAGACATGGTTGGAGAAAGAAATGAATACTGTATTTGATAATGATTATATAGCAGGAAAAAAACAACTTATGATATCTGCTATTGCAGGTACTTTGCAAGATACTGGTGAAAATATGGTTAAAAGAATGATTTCAGCAGGTGCAGCATTTGTTAGATTAGTTACTGGTAATGATGAAAATATATCAATAAAAGAACCTAAAGATGATGATAAGAATAAAAGAGAACCAGCAAAGATGAATATTACAGATGATGAAAAGAAAGAATTGAAATCAATACTGGGTCCAATAACAGAACAAGAAAAATATCAAGAAACAGAAAAAAATAGAATTATAAGACAATATGCAGATAAAGTTGATAAAGAAGTACAAGAAAGAAAACTGAATAATAAATTTAGTAAATTTGAAGGAGTTGAAGGAAATCAAAATCAAATATTAAGAGGATTTTATAATAATTATTACCCTTCTTCTATAATTACACTTATTCAAAAACAACTTACAGAATATAAAATAGCAATGAGCAAAGAAGGTCAAAATTACATTGCTAAAAGAAGTATGATTAATGAAAATTTACCTAAATATTCTATTAATAATTCAATAAAAGCAGTTATAGATTTTGAACAAGAAAACTATGAAAAGAAATTATTCTTAGCAGGTAGAATTGCAGCATTAGAAATAGCTAAAAAATTGGGTAAAACTGAATTACCAATTGAAATAAAGGGTGTTGAAAAATATTCTAGAATAAACCTAATTTCTGATGATTTAGAAATAGTGGATCGCCATGTGTTATCTGCTTATTGGGGTAGTTTGGGTCCAAAAATTGAAAATAAAATATTAGATAGTTTTATTAATTTTGTTAAAAAATGTGAGTTAGAAACTATTGAAAAATGTGGTATTAAAGAATGTTATTTAAATAATCAAAAAGTAACATTAGCTGAACTTAAAAATAAAGGATTTACAATAAATGATAGATTAATTCCTGATACTCAACTTAAAATAAAAGCTAATTATACTCATTTTGGGACAACTATTNNGCTACACTAAAAAGATTTCCATTATCAGGAACTTTAGATTTGTCTACAGCAACTTGGAATGAAGAAAAATACAATCCAATTATATTAGATAATTATATTTTAGCAAAATTTAATAAATTAGATGAAAAAGAAGGTCAACCTAAATTATTAGATTTACATGAAAAATATTTTGGTGGTGAAAAGGATGAATTTGAATTTTTTGTTAAACAATCCAAAAAATATTTAACTGATAAAATTGAAGAATCAGATTTAAAAGAATTTTTATATAATATTTATTAACCTAAACAATAGGAGTAAAAAATGGCATTACTTATGTTCAATCCATTAGAGTACATAAAAGATAAACTTACTCAACTTAAACTTTATGTAGATCAATATGATAAAGAAAAGAAAGTAGAATCCATCAAGTCTAGTGGTTCTGGAAAATATGAAATTAAATTTAAAGATGGTAAAAATGTTAATTGGTATATTCATGATATAGTTCAAAGAAACATTAAAGTAGATGGGGATGAAACTGAAGAACAGGGGAATTATCAAGGTTTTACATTAGAAAGTTATTCTCAGGATAATTTAGCACTTATTTATGCTGATATATTTCATGAACATATGGAAACAGAAGTTTTGGATGAAGAAGGAGCAAATGAAGGTGATTTATTTAAAATACACTTCATATTTCCGAATGAATTGATAAATTAAAGAAAATATTGTAAATTTGAATATTTAATCAGAATGTCAACTCAAGTTAGATTATATAAACGTTTTAACAAACAATTTGAATTAGAAATTAATTCATTAATTGCTAAAACAGATTTTGTTGCAACTACCTATCCATCAGTTTTAACCGAAGTACATACATATTTGGCTACAGATGATGGTATCGCTAGATTATCTGGTATTTATGTTGATCCTGGTGTTCCAAATATTTCTTATTCACACTCTTCTGATGGCACTTCTTTTAGTGATTATAATATTCAATATTTTGATCAAACTCTATGAAAATAATATTAAGTTTCATACTTTTATTTTTAATTAATGTTATGGTGTATTCTCAGACACCATTACCTTATATTGAATTAAAATCAGCACCCAATTTAACTCTAACTGCTGATTCAACTCAAATATTTTATCAAGAACCTGGTTTATACAGTAGAACATATAAATATTCTTTTGTTAATAATTCTGCTACAGATACTTTAATAGTTAAAATTAAAGAAGGAAATAGGATACTTTGGCATAGAGTATTACCTGGTACAACTTTAAATAGAAATGATATTTATTGGGTCAAGGGGGTTATTTTTTATGCTTATTTTGCATCAGGAGGAATTACTGGCAATAAAATAACTGGGGAGATCTTTGAACACAGTTAAAATAATAATACTATGTTTTTTACTTATAGTTGCATCCTTTGCTCAGGAGCAAGAAGGATACTATAAGAATGCTAATAAAGTAGTAGGTGACTTTGGAGATGGTTATTATAAAAGTAGTGCTGATATCATAAAATACTTAGTACAAGTATTACCCTCACCCTATTATTATAACGGTTCTGGTACTTTAATAAATTCACTTACTGTAGGAACAGTTCCTTGGGGTAATAATATACATGATATGTTAATTTACGGACTTAACTTTCAATTTAATGGAAGCGGATTATTAACAAAGATTGCTTTTAAATTAAGGACTAATGATGTTTCACGTTTTAATCTTATTTCATCAAGACAAAATGGAGGATTTGTAAAATTTGATTCCATAGATTCTACAGGAGATATATCATCATTAATAAGAGTAGCTCCTTTAAATCAAGTTGATACATTTTTATTACCCACTCCAATCTATTTCTTAAATAGAGATTGTCTGAGATTACAGTGTATAGCAAGCAGTGATTTTACTTATTCATTTACTCCAGCGACAACTTTTGGATTAAATGATAGTACAAGGATTAGAACTAGCTTTGCAACTGGTTCTACCCATGATTGGTCTAGTGATACTGTTTCTACTACAGTAGTCCCAATAATATGTTTTTTTGAAAAATATGAAGATTCAATATTTGTAGCTCAATTAGGTGCATCTAATAAGTGTGGGTATTATTATGACCCAGCAAAGGGTGCAATATCAGGAGAACAATCCACATGGGATGATATAGGTGCATCACAGCCTATAATAAGAAAAGATAATTCTATTGACTTAGCTTGCCAGATAATTCCAGGATGGCATTATTACAATAATTCAATTGATGGTAGTACTAGAGTAACACTTTATAAACAAGATTCTACATTGATACTTAGATTTCATCCTGATTACGTTTGGGATGGAGAGTGTATCAATGATATTAGGAGTACGTCTGATACTACAACAATATTAGATTCTTTAAAGAGTGCTTGGAAAAGTAGGATGCTATTTTGTAAAGCTCATAAAATAAAATACTTTACTGACGGGTGTATGTGCAACTCTACTGGTGATTTTTTAATAGGAGTTGCTATTAATCAGTGGTTAGCTGATTCCGCTATATATTTTGGTGGGTATTATGTTTATGCTAGACCTTACTATGGTGACCACACTACAAATGATAGATATTTTTTACCTTGTTGGCGAGGAGATGGAAATCATGGAACTGTTGGTGTAAAGAAAAGAATAGAAGAAGCTTTTTTAGTTAAAATGGATAGTGTGGGGGAACCAGTAACTGCTTATCGCTCTTATGGGGTACAGTTAGTAAGTACAACTCAAAAAGATTCTGCTATAACTGGTACAGTAGACACTGTACTGAATATAGGCAGAGGTATTTTTATTCCAGATTCTAATAATATTTGGACAAGAACAGGTATAAATGGAACTTGGGTACGCCATTCCATGACAAGGCTTAATGATTCTACATTTCAATATTTATCTACATCAAATAATGTTGGAGATACTACTTATTATGCACATACAACAGTAATGAATACTCATAAAGATTCAACAAATGGAATAATAAAAACAAGATGGGTAGCAAGTCCTTATGATGTTGATATTGCGTCATATTTTAATACATTATCGCAATTACCGGATAGTTTGAAAACCATTCTCAATACTTTAATAGTGAACATTAAAACTCATTTAGGAGTTACTCATTTAAGTGATAGAGTAGATGTCTTTAAATGGTGGGCGAATTTTGATTCCATATCTGCAATAACTAATATTGTTGACCCGACAAAGTTTAAAGATACTATTACTGGGATGAGGTTTACTCAGTATCGTGGTTTTAGGAGGTCTGCTACATTAAGTTTTGGTAAGTTTAATTATATACCAAGTTCTACAGCTATTAGATTCACACAAACTAGTTGTACTATTATGATTGGTTCTAATATATTTGACACATCAGGTGTTGGTGTTGACTTAGGAGTTGAAAATGCAGGAAATACTAATAATATTGATATTGAACCAAATATTGGTAGCACTTTTTATCTAAGAATGAACCAAACTAATAATTCTAGTGCAGCAAATACTCATGGAGTAGGTAGATATTGGGGAATGCGTAATGGTACTACTTTGGAAGGGTTTTGGAATTCTACTAAAATAATTAATGTAACAATTGCAACAAGTGGACTTCCTAATTTGTCAATGTACTGGGGTACAAGAAGTGTTAATGGTCTTGTAAGTAATATGACCACTTCAAGATATAATGTTTTATTAATTGGTAATTATTTTACAAACACAGAACAAGCTAATGTTGATAATGATATTTTAGTAGCATTAACTGCATTAGGAGCGAATTAAAAAATTATAAGGAGAAAATAAAATGAGAACAGTACATTCAGATTTTTCAGATACATCAAACATTAAAGATATAAGTTACGATTCAAGTAATTTATCTGATATAGCGAAAGATTTTAATCAAGCTACTCAAGATAAAGCTAGTGCTATATTTCAATCAGGTGGCCCTGATACAGTAGTTAGAGTTGTAACCACTGTGAGTGAAGAGGTATAAAAATGCCACTTAGTAGATACTCATAATATAAATTTTAGTAATTCAGGGAAAGACGTTGCTAACTATAGAGATATTGTAAAAGCAATTGAGCAGTTAATTGAAAAGAACATACCTAAAGACAAGAAGCTAAAATATGTAGGGGTAAGCGGTTCTTTACTAATAATAACAGAAGAAAAAGTAGACAATGAAGTTAGCACAGTTACAGAAAATAAATTGTAATCTCTGATTTTTCAGGTACGATGTATGGAGTTATCAATCAGACGGGTTATAGTACTGTTTCAAATAGTACAAACACGGGTGGATTTTGGGTCACAAGAACCGGATCGGCGCAGCTTTATGGTTATATAGGTTCTGTTCAAAAATTCTCCGCAACCAATTCTTCATCGGCATTACCAAATTTATTAATTTATACAGGAGCAGATAACGCTTTAGGATTTTTAAGCAATAGTTCAACTCATAGATATTCTTTCCATGCGATAATGAAGGGGCTTTCAACGACAGATGGGATTATTTTCGATAGGATATTAACGAGAGAATTACTTACTAAAATAGGAGCAAATTGATCAAAGAACTTGAAATACTTATCCCGGTTTTCATTCAGGGCGGATATGACTACCTAAAATAATAAAATTTAATTTTTTTTTTATGAATCAACCCTTATTTAGAAAAACGAATGGTAAAGATTTAATTTCTTTTACTATTCATTTACCAGTAATTGGTGATTTTACATTTACAAAAGCACAAATATTTTTTATTTTACTAGTTTGTAGTTTTGTTTGGAGAACATGGATAACTCCTATTCAAACTACTATAGAAAATGATGCAGATACTTTACAAGTTGTAGCAAAAAGGCAATTAATAGTTATAAATAAACAGGATGCTTTTGATATTACTTTAGTGGGAATGAGAACTGAATTAAATAATATTGAATTTAGGCACAAAATAGAAGATTTAAAAGATTCATTAGGTCTTAATAATAGTAATATAAATAACTTAAAAAAGAAATCTTTAATAAAAAGTGGAGGAAATAAATAATGACAGTAGAAATTAAACAAAAAATCACAGATTATCTTAATAATGTTGGCTATAATGGTTTTAAATATTTAGATACCAAATTTAGAGAATATTTAAAAATAAATTGGCCTGATAGGATTGCAAATGTAGAATTTCCTCCAAATAAGGGTGATATAGCATGTTTTATTCCTAGAGCTAATGAAGAAATTTCATTTAATAATGAAATTAGAAATAATGAAATTGAATTTGTAATGGAAATTACAGATGTTGATGATACTAGTTGGTCTACTTTACTTCATCAATATAATGTAACAGCAGATCCTTCAATACCTAAAAATAGAATAGCACATTGTGCCCAACAAATTTACGCTGGAAATATAGGCTATCATCGTGGAGATGGTGCTAGGATTTGTATTAGATCAGATAAAGGATTGTGGTATTATAGAACTGATTCTAATGAAAATATTATTCACTTGGGAAAACAAGTAGATAATTACGCAGTATTTGGAGCAATAGGTATTAATAATCATAATGCAAATGGTTTTAAAAATAGTTCTGAAGGTTGTATAATTATAGCTTCAGAACATGAACAGGATCAGTATCAGGATGATTTTAAACCCCTGCTAACAAAAGTAAAAAATAATCTTAATACTGTTCATAACAACATTCCAATGTATGTTATTGATGAAGATTTTTGGGATACTTTTGATTTTAACCCAGATAGTGCCAATAAAGCAACTAGTTCAAATTAAACTATAAATAAATGTTATCCTTATTATTAATTCCAGATACCCTTAATGCAATAACTAAAGAATTTGCACAACAGGGTGATTTTATAACTGTATTTTATATATTTAAAGAAGTATGGTTTTGGGTTGCAACTCTTTTAGTATCTTTGGCATTGTTTGTGATTAGAAGTTTTGTATCTACCCCCAAGGATTTTCCAGATCCTCGTTCTACTACTGGTGAAACTGTGTCAGTTCAAACACTTCCTGATTTAAAAATTAGAGCTAAAGTTATTAAATGGAATACATTTGATAAAATATTAAGATTAATTATAACTAGTTTAGTAATAATAGCAGAAAGAGGTATGAGGGGTGAAAAGGTATGGTTAAATTCTGCTATAAATTATTCAGGAGTAATAGAGGTTTGTTTTACATTTTTAATGATATTAGCTATTTATAATTATGGTGGAAATTCTGTAGTAGAATGGTTAATTAATAAAGCACTTAGCATATTATCTGCTGGTGGTATAATTAAGAAAGATGATTCATCAATAACAGAAGAAGAATATAAACAATTGGTAAAATCTAATCCTCAACCCAAATCTAACGTGTAATGAAATATAAAGTTCCCGAAACTAATTTTACTTGTCTTGTTAGTGGTTTTAGGAACTGCCTTATTAAATTGGGTTTTAAAACATCAGAAAGGCATCTAAGAAAGTTAATAAAAGTAGATAGAATTAATGGTGCTGGATTAGCATATCCAAAAAATATAATTAAAGGAATAGAATATTATAATTTAGAATTTAAAATAAATTATTCAACTTCTCCAAGAGTTTTTAAAAATAAATTATTAAAAGCATTAAGAAATGGTAAAGTTTGTTTAATTTTAATTGAAGATTGCAATCATTGGATATCTGCTTTAGAATATAAAAATAAAAGAATACAAATAGTAGATGGTGATTTTAAAAAATATGCCCATAAAAAAATAGCACAAGAAGTAACCCCAAAAGAAATTACCCTAATGGCGGGAAATTTTGACAGGTTATTTTATATGAAGAACTTTTTTGAGTTTATAGAATTAAATAAAAAGATTTAATTTTTCAATTGAATATTTAACTAGTAAAGTCTCTTAAACCTTATTTAAATAAAATGAAGTACATACAATTAGATTGTCTTAAAAATACCAAAGAAAAACAACAGTTTGCTAAGGATTCTATTTTAGTATCTCAAGCGCAAAATGGTAATGAACATGTGGTAGTTCCTGTAAAAGCATGGGATGAACAAGGGTTACCTTACTATGCTTATAAAAATAGTTATAATATCAGTTTGACAGACAAGGAATATCATCAAGTAAAACCAATAACAGCATCTTATATTGGTACTTCATTTCCTAAAGATGATGTAGGAGATGACCCCTTAGTATCATTATCCCTTGCTGATATTTATGATGATAAACCTTACATTCCTAATGGTGATGGTTTAATTCATCTTAAACAATCTCAAAAGAAAACTGCAAGTGATGAGGAATCTTGGAAGGCGGGTGATAAAGTCATGCACAACAGTTCTGGTGAAACAGGCTCTCTCGTCAGAGAAGTTGACTATGATGAACCTATATACAATAGGTTTAAAAGAGCTTATGCTAAAGAATATGAAGTAGATTTTGAAGATACAGAAGACCCAGACACTCTTTGGTTGGTCCAGCTGGATAAGGAGTGGGAAGGTGTTCTTCCTAATCACCAAACTATTTTTTCTGAGAATAACATGGAGCTTGCTGGTAATGAAGAAGGCATTGAAAAAGAGAGTAACGATGGTAGTGGTGGAGAGACAGGTAATATGGATGATGGAGGTGTTATGGCTAGAAAAAAAACTGCTGAAGGTGAAAATCATTTAACTGATAATCAGGATGAAATAACCACTGATTTTAAAAAAGGTGTTGGTGGGCAAAATGATCCAGGTTTACATCCTAATTTTAAAGAAGATGTAACAGAAAAACCCGCACCTGCTCCTATATTAGGACCACTTGCTAAAAAAATTGGTGAAATTCAGAATATATTAAAAGTTAAATCAAATACAGAACCCAATCATCAAACTCCTAACAATGATAGCATAAGCACTGATTTTAATACTGGAGTTGGTGGAAGTGCAACATTTAATCCTAGTGCATATAAAGAAGATAGTGGAAATAAAGATTGGAAAGATCCCTTTCTTGGGGAAACTTCAGCAAAAAATAAAAAATAGGTGGATAGTCAACAATCAGTAAATATTAAAGACCAGGTACATGTAGCCTTCTCTGATGGTAGTACTATAGAAGGTATAGTACAAGCTAAAGATCCAAATGGGATATTAGAATGTACTGCTTTGTATCCTGGTGGAGTTTATAAACAAGGTGATACTTTTTTCTGTAACCCAGAAAAAGATACTATTCAAAAGACAAATAAAAAGGTAGAATCTTTTAAAATTTATAGTTCTTTTAATAAGATATCAACTTTAACAAAAACTTTTAATATAAATTGTAAACCTTATTTAGATAAAGTACAAAATATATTTGTTAGATTAGAAAAAGAAGCACAAGTATCTCCTGATTTAAAAGAAGATATATTAAAAATTTGTAGTTTATTTGAAGGAAAAGTTATAAGAGAAAAATTAGGTCAAGTTTGGGATGATGTTTTAGAAAAGAAAGCGTGGAAGTTTTTAATAGATTCATTTAAACTATTAGAAGGAATTTATTTACCCAAGAAAAAAAGTTTAAAATATAATACAGAAAATTATGAAATTCTTAATGAAAATGATATAGATATATATGATGAAATTTCAGATAATATTTGGAATAAATTACAGGAAAATACAGGAGTAAATTATAAAGATAGGTTAATAAATAAGTTGGGATTAGGATTTAGTTATAAACCTACATGGGATGATTTATTTCATTTTGTTCCTGGTTTAAATATAGGAAATTTGTTTGGAAATGAAGATGTTAGATCTTTTAAAACAGAAGAAGAATTACCAAAAAGACCTTATAATGATAATGAAGATACAGTTGTAAATGAAGGTTTTACATCAAGAGAAAAAAGAAGTATAAATATACCCGAATCCCACATTGAAGAAGATAATAGAAGATTTAAAGAAATAGAAAAAGAAGTTGATAGCATAGATGAAAATGTTAATGAATTAGAAAAAGATGATAAAAATATAAAGAAAACTTCTAAAAAAGAATATCAACCATATGATGTTCATAGATCTCAATACAAATTAGATAAAGAAGAAGGTATACTTTATAAAGATTTTAATAATATAGAAAAAGTAGCAAGCATTAAAAAATTGCTTGCTGGAGTAGAAGATGTTAAAGGTAAAGAAGTTGTTTTTGATGATGATAATTGGAAAGTAACTGATTATACTACTGAGGATGGGATATTTGTATATACCTTACAAAATATTAAGGATCCAAGCAAAGAAACAACTGCAAAAGGTAATCAAATTACATTTATAAAGAATAATATGAGTCTTAATAAATTAAAAGATATTGAAAGTAGATTAGATAGTAAATCTCATAAGTTAGATAGTGGAATAATTCAAAATATAAAAGATGAATTGGGTGAAATAGAAGGTAATTTAGAAGAATATTTGAAAGAGGATAATCCAGAACAATTAGAACAGGCTTCAGAAAGATGTTTAAAATTAAATAAGATTTTTAGTTTTGAAGCAAGACAATGTAGAAAAAATAAAGAAGAAAATGGCAGTGTTTATGATGGAGAAACACCATTTGCAGATCAATTGTAACTTATGGACTTAATAAAACAGGTATATTTAAGCAATAAGATTTATTACGCTAAACTCTCAACAACTGGTTGGGGGGATTATGATAATAGTCTTTTCAACAAATATGGAGAACCCACAGTAGACATGGGTGGTGATTTTATTGTAATAGGTGTTGGTACTTATACCCTAAATCAAAATCTTAAATTAGTAAAAAGTCAATTTCCAGTTACTCAAGCATTTAGTCCAACAGATTTAGATATTAGTTATTTAGAAGCTGGATTAAGAGCAAAAGTATTTGTAGAAACAAATGCATTAAAAATAGCAGATGTTATGGATACTTTAAGGAATCAGGATTTAACAACAAATCAGGAAGAAATTAAAATAACTGTAATATAAATGATTAAAGAAAGTATAGATCAATTAGAAAAAGATATAATAGAAGAAGCGTCCCAAAATCTAAAACATCAATTTTATTATGGTCAAATGTTAGAATCTTTACAATTTATAAAGACTCAACAATCAATTTTAGAAATGCAACAAGAAGAAACTGAAGTACAACCAATAATTGAAAAATGACAGATTGGGAAACTCTTACACAACTCTTATTAAGAATGTTAGCTAAAAGTTCACATTATCATGGAACGGTGACATTAAAATATTATGGTGGGGAAGTGAAAAATGTTGTTTCAGATGATAGCCATGATTTAAAATTTTTAAATAGTCAATTTATAGGAAAAAATAACATGTTTATAAAGAATGGTGCCAAAAATTTAAATGATAATCTTTCAAGCCAAATTTTAACAGCTCAAGAGATAGAAATAAAAGATGATAGTCATTTAAAAGTTGTAGAAAATGTTAAGGAACAAAAATCTAACAAAGATGAAAGTTCAACACCCGTTAAAAAATTGTAATACTTATCAGGAAATTTCAGATATCATAGATTCCTATACTAGTAGAATTTCAAGGTGTAATGATGGCAAACAGGTTGAAGTATTAAAAGCAAGAGTAGCAGGTTTAAGACCTTTACTGACTGAAAAGTATACAGAATTGAGTACTAAAGAAAAACAAGAATTAAAACATCAAAGAATTTATTAATTTTGATAAGAACTTTTAAATATAAAGTTAAAACTGATAAACAAACAGAAATTAATGCCAATGAATGGTTGGAATTATGTAGGCAACTCTATAATCTTGCTTTAGAACAGAAAAGAGATTATTGGAATTGTAGAAAACAATATTTGAGATATTATCAACAAGGACCTGATCTTGTAGAATTAAAAAAGGAATTTATACAATTTAAAAAAATTAATGCTCAAACTTTGGGTTATGTTCTCATAAAATTAGACCAAGCGTATAATACTTTCTTTTCTAATCTTAAAAAGAAAAATGGCAGGGCAGGTTTACCTAGATTTAAATCAAAGAAAAGATATAATAGTTTTACTCTTGATCAAAATGGTTGGGAATTAAAAAATAATATTTTAACTATTTTTAAGGTTGGTAATTTTAAATTAAAATTATCTAGACCAATAGAAGGTAAAATTAAAACTATAACAGTTAAAAGAACAAGTTTGGGTTGGTTTACTAATTTTCATTGTGAAATAAGAAAAACTAATAGAGTTTGTAAAAATCCAACTAAAGAAGTTGGTATTGATTTAGGCATAACTAAATTGTTATATGATAGTGATAATAATTTTGTTGACAATCCCAAATATTATATAAATAGTCAAAAACAATTGAGAAGAAAACAAAGGTCTTTAACAAGAAAAATTAAAAATAGTAATAATTATAAAAAACAACTTTTAATTGTTCAAAAACAATTTGAGAAAATAAAAAATCAAAGAAATGATTTTCAACATAAACTTTCAACAAGTTATGTTGATAAATATGGTAAAATTTATGTTGAAGATTTAAATATTTTAGGTATGATTCAAAACCATAATTTAAGTAACCATATTTCGGATAGCTCTTGGGGTACTTTTATAAATAAACTTTTTTACAAAGTGGAAGAAACTGGTGGGAAGTTAATAAAAGTAGATCCAAGATACACATCTCAAACTTGTTCAAATTGTGGTTATATAGACAAGAATAATAGATTAACACAATCTGAATTTAAATGTTTAATCTGCAATCATACAGAAAATGCAGATTACAATGCAAGCAAGAATATTTTAAGGCTCGGGCAGGACCATATAACTAAACTAAGTTCAATAGAACAAGAGTGTTATAAGACTTCTGGTATTTTGGAAGGTGTCAACAAACATTAAGATAAATTTTTCTTTTAAATAAAAATAACTAATTAAAAAATGAGCTCAATCAAAATCAACAATAGCGATAGTGTAGCATATTTAGAAATATTCAAAGATCAAAATCAAGGGGGAGGCCGTTTTGTTGAATGGATAGTTCCTCCTGGTGGTCCTTTATCCATTGATGAAGGAGATATAGATCCCATAGTTCATCAGGGTCTTGCTGATGCATTAAGATCGGGACAGGCTACTATAATTGAGTCAGATTTAGACTCTTTAACCTCTTTAGAAGTTAAAAACTTCTTAGCAAAGGGCTTAGATTTAGATTATAAAGCATGTGGTGCTTCTGTTTCTAACGGTAATGCAGTAGGATTAGATACTACAGCAGGTACAATTTCAAAGGTATCTGCAAATGGTAACCAACCCTATGGTGTTGTACATCAGGATGGTACCACTGGTCAATATATTAGAGTAAAAGTAGCTGGTAATGTAACTGCAGTTGCGGGTGCTAATATTGTTCCGGGTGATAAACTTGAAGCAAGAACTGATGGTAAGGTTTATCCAGTAACTACAGCGGGTCATTGGTATTTGGGCATATCAGCAAGTACCGTATCCTCAAGTGCAAGTGTAACATTTAAGGTAAATATTGGGAAAATTTAATTATGTTAGAATTTTTAAAGAAGTATGGAATACTCCTATTATTAGGAGTATTCTTGCTGGCATCTGTAATTTACAATATTGTTCAAAAATATGAAATTGCAGATAAGAATGCCAAGATTTATAGTCAAGATAGTTTAATTAAATTAGATTCTACTAAGTATAAACAAGTAACTGAGGAATTACAGAATGAACAACAGGCTAAAGCTTACTTAATACAAATTAATAAGGATTTGGCTGCTCAAATTGAAAAAGCCAAAGAAGATATAAAAGAAATAACTCAACTTGTTTTAAAGGTAAAAAGTCAAACTTTTACCTATATAGATACTAATCATGTTTTAATATCCGTTAATGATACTGTTAAAGTAAAAGTAGGTGAAGATTCTGTTGATATAAATGCTAATTATGGGGATGTTGCTCAAATTAAAGGAAAAACTTGGCTCTATCCTTACAAAGGCTACAAATTAGATGTAGAAGGCAAACCCATAAATGTAGATATAGTGCTTACAGAGGATGAGAACGGGGTTTATAATACTTATGTGGATACTCATAATGCTAATCTTGAATTATTAAAAATAAATCCTAAAGTTTTAGCAAATAATAACAAACCTGGTTTCTTTGATAATATTCATCTATTAACTGGATTAGATGTTACTACTCAAAATATAGGTATAAATTTAGGTTTAAGTTTTTCTAAGTTAGGTATAAAGGGAATTGTAGGACATACTTTTAATTCAAATATAACCCAACCACTTTATTATGGGGCTGGGGTATATTATTATTTATTTTAATATGATAGTTGAAAAATTAAAAATCATTAATAGTAGATTAAGTCGCATGCCTGATTCTGGGCATTGGGATTTTAGTTTG
>PLXT01000032.1 GCA_003151535.1 Methanobacterium sp. | reverse complement strand
GATTAATTGTTAGATTAAAATCTGCCTTATTTAAATTCATTATTGTGTTGGTGTTGTTGTATTTCTTCACAACCATAATAAAATATGCTGCATTGCTCCAAGGTAGTGTTAGTAATCTAGTAACAGTTCCATTTGTAACAGGAACCACCTATGGGGTTCTTATCATAATTTTGTTGCTTTTGCTGTGGATACTTTGGAATATTCTATCATGGAGATCAGAAAATTACAAACTCACAAACCAAAGGGTGATGGTTAAATCTGGTGTAATAAGAAAAAATAGTGTTTATATGCATTATAACAAAATTCAAGATATAATAATTTCGCAAAGCATTATGGAAAGGATTACAAATTCAGGGGATATAGAAATATTTGGGGGACATGATAGGACCAGTTTGATTCTTGAAGACATTCCAAATCCTGGTGAGGTTGAAAATATGATAAATCGAATGATAGAAGGAGATGATCAGGAATTTGAAACCAATACTCCTGAAGAACATCAGAGTACTCAAAATCTGTTAAGATCACAAAAACCTAAAAAAGCTCAAAAAAGACAATCTGTAATGGAAGAATACGATAAGAAATTCAAGCTTTAAAGATAGGTTCTAATAAGATAAATTAAATTTTTTCAATAGCATAATATTTAATTGTGTGATACGAATGGAATATCTAAAATCAATTTTTCTCTTTGTAATGGCAGGCTTATGTGAAATAGGCGGAGGTTACCTTATTTGGCTATGGTTAAGAGAAGGTAAAGGATGGAAATGGCTGTTATAGGTGCTGTTATTTTGGTGCTTTACGGAATTATACCCACTCTCCAACCCTCTAACTTTGGTAGAGTTTATGCAGCTTATGGTGGAATATTTATCATCATGGCATTAGTATGGGGTTGGCAGATAGATAAAATAATACCCGATAGATTTGAGATAATAGGGGCAGTAATAGCCCTTATAGGGGTCTTTATAATAATGTACTGGCCAAAGGAGTTAACATATTTTTGTAGCAATTTCAAAAAAAAATTTATTCATATTTTTTTATAGCATCTATAAATAAACATGAATTATAATCACAAAATAGGTATTATAGATTACTTTTTCAAATAACTCTAATCTTAGGCTTATTTTGGTTACTTTCTATTTTTTTTATTGTGGTTAATTTCTCGACTTCTTTAATTGTTTTTTAAGAATTTAACAAATTCTTTATTAAATATGAAACATACCTTTAGTTAGTTAAAATAGAGAATAAATATTATATCTTAATCAAATTCTAAAACTATAAAATAGAATTAAATTGTAATTGATGTAAGATAATTTCTAATTCTTAAGTAATAGGAATATGATAATTTCATTATATCGTTAATAGCAAATCTTTTAATAAAAATATTAAATACAAAAAATATCAGGGTAATCTAATGAAAAAATATGATGTGGCAGTTGTTGGTGCTGGGCCAGTAGGTTCTACAGTTGCAAGATATATTGCAGATGAAGGATATGATGTGGTGATGTTTGAGCGAAAACGTGCTGTTGGCATTCCACTTCAATGTGCTGGACTTTTAGGAAAAAAAATTAAAGACCTTAATATTTTACCTCAAGAATACGTATTAAATGAGGTATATGGGGCTCATTTGCATTCTCCATCGGATCATATATTAAAAGTTTCTCGAAAAGATCCTGAAGCCTATGTTATTGATAGAGTGGGTTATGATAAGTTTTTGGCAGAACAGGCTGCTGATTCGGGTGCTGAACTTCTTCTAAACCATAAAGTAGGCAATTTAGATATTAAGACTGGAAAACTTTGGGTAAGCAATGTAAATCAATCTTTTAAAGCAGAAATAGTTATTGGGGCTGATGGGCATTCATCGTATGTTTCTGAAAAATTTAATCCACAATCAAAATCTTTAATGGCTGCCCAATATCTTTTGGATATGGGGAGTGATGTCTTTGATACAGATAATGTTCACCTATATGCAAATGCAAATATATCTCCTGGATTTTTATGGATAATCCCAATCACAAGATCTCTAGTACGTATAGGTCTCTTTGCAAATATGGATTATAATGGGCTTAACAGGGTTTTAAAAGAATTCATACGATCAGATGATTCCTATAAAAATGCCACTATTATAAAGAAATATCATGGATTCATTCCAAATTATGATCCTAAAAAGGATTTAGTAAAGGATAGAACTATACTTTTAGGGGATGCAGCGTCACAAGTAAAACCAACAACAGGCGNNGATTTAAGAGCGAATTAAGAGTTCAGTTGGAAGTTCAGAAGATTTTTGAATCACTTACTAATAAAGATCTCGATCAGATGTTTTTAAAGCTTAAGGAAGGAAATGCAGAAGAATTAATATCAAAATACGGGGATATGGACACGCAATCGACACTCATAAAGGAAATGATCAAAAATAGACTTCTTTTTTCCATTGTACCCACACTTTTAACAAGGAGGATAGGAAGTTTATGGAAATAGTCTTAATAATGTCTCAGGAACATAAAACACTGCCCAAAGCAGAAATTGAAGCAGTTCTAAAGGCAGAAAATATACACTTTGATGTAATAAATCAATATGATGGGGTACTAATTCTGAATATCCCTGATGAATGCTTTAAATCTCTTAAAATGATTGGAAAAAGATTTTCATATACTCATGAAGTGTGTAAACTTCTAATTGAGACTGATAAAATTGATTTAAATTCTGAAATTCAAAAATATTCTTGGAATGAACTCATAACAAATGATTATGCTGTGAGAGTTAAAAGAATGGATAAAACTGATAAATTTGATACATCAGAAGTTGAATGGGAGTTAGGAGGCATAATAAATAATCTTGTTGAAGATGTGAGAGTGAATCTTAAAGATCCTTCAAGTTTCATTAGAGTAATATTTATTGATAACAAGATACTTGTAACAGAAAGACTGTTTAAAATAGATAAAAAACATTTTTACAATCTGAAACCCCATAAACGACCTTTTTTTTACCCGGGATCCATGAGTCCAAAACTTGCAAGATGCATGGTTAATCTCACTGGGGTGAAAGAGAAAGATTTAGTGCTTGATCCATTCTGTGGTACAGGAGGTATCCTTATAGAGGCAGGTATCATGGGTTTAAGGGTTGTTGGTGCAGATATTGATGAAAGAATGGTTGAAGGAACTATAAAAAATCTTAATTATTGTGGTATAAAGGAGTACGAAGTTTTTAAGGCAGATGCAAGGGAAATAAAATTACCTTACAGAGTAAATGCTATTGCAACTGATCCTCCATATGGTATATCTGCATCAACAGGAGGGGAGGAAAGTAAAAATCTATATGCTCAGTCTCTTATTACAATTGAGAAATTGCTCACCGATGGGGGGAGACTTTGCATGGCTACGCCCCATTATATGGATATAACAGGCTTAATAGAAGGCACAAACTTTGAGATAATAGAACAGCATCACATAAGAATGCATAAAAGTTTGACACGAGTGATAACACTTTTTAAAAAGAATATTTGATCATGACTATTTTTCAGTGGTAATATTAAAACTTCAATTTTTTGTATCTATCTGAAATATTAATTTATAGTAGGTTAACTTAATTATTATGTAATCATAAATAGTTAAGTTATATTAATAAATTATTTAATATTAATCTTTAAATAGTGGAGGGGGACCATTGAAATCTAAAATATTTGACACAACACTTCGAGATGGTGAACAGACTCCCGGAGTCTCTTTAACTCCAGATCAGAAACTCAGAATAGCAATAAAACTCGATGAACTTGGAGTAAATGTTATTGAGGCAGGCTCTGCCATTACCTCGGTGGGAGAAAGAGAGGGAATCAAAAAAATAGTTTCTGAAGGTCTTTCAGCCGAGATATGCAGCTTTGCTCGGGCAGTTAAAGTTGATGTAGATGCAGCCCTAGAATGTGGTGTAGATAGCGTTCATTTGGTTGTACCTACATCGGATCTTCATATAGAATATAAACTTAGAAAAACAAGAGAAGAAGTTAAGCAAACTGCAATTGAAGCCGCAGAATACGCGGTTGATCATGGTTTATTGGTGGAACTCTCAGCAGAAGACGCAACACGGAGTGATTACACCTTTTTGAAAGAAGTGTTTAATGATGGAATTGCTGTAGGAGCAAAGAGAATATGTGCTTGTGATACAGTGGGAATGCTCACACCAGAAAAATCTTACAAATTTTATGAAGGCTTAATCGGACTTGGTGTACCCGTGAGTGCGCATTGTCATAATGATTTTGGACTGGCTGTTGCCAATACGCTATCAGCACTCAGGGCTGGAGCAAGTCAAGCACATGTCACCATAAATGGAATAGGAGAAAGGGCAGGAAACGCATCTCTTGAAGAAGTAGTAGTTTCCCTTTACTCACTCTATGACGTTAAGACTAGCATAAACTTCAAAATGTTGTACGAGATGTCAAAAACAGTAGCAAGGATGACAGGAATATATCTTCAGCCTAACAAAGCAATAGTTGGTGAAAACGCATTTGC
>PLXT01000021.1 GCA_003151535.1 Methanobacterium sp. | reverse complement strand
CAAGAACATGCCCAAGAGGGAGATCATGATTAAAATAAGTAAGATGATTAGTGGTACTCGAAAGAATTAATCATGATAAGAATTTTTATACTAAATTTTAATTTACATTCAAGGAGTTAAAATGCTTAAATCACATAAATCAATGAACTTATCGTTTCAAAAAGCGCATGAACTGGTTAATAAGTCTGAAGATATTAAAATATATACCCATATAGATTGTGATGGCGTTACAGCAGGTTCTATTCTTTCCTCTATGCTTGACAGGCTTGACAAGGATCATGAAATAGAATTTATTAGTCTAGATAAAATTGATGATCTTGAATCTGAAAATGAACTTACAATATTCTCTGATCTAGGATCGGGACAAGATATGAGTAAATTCTGTACATCAACATCTAAAACACTGATTCTTGATCATCATCCACCTCTTAGAAAAATGGATGAACCAGTTAATGGGAAACTTGTAGAATTAAACCCTCATTTCCATAATATTGATGGTTCATATGAAATTTCAGGGGGTGGAATGACTTATCTCCTTGCTAGAACATTTAGATATAACGATCTTAGTTGGATGGGTGTTTTAAGTGCTGTTGGAGATATGCAGAACAGTTTTTCAGGAAAGATGGTTGGTCTTAATAATGCCATATTGAATGAAAGTATTCAAAATAATTTAGTTGAATCAAAATACGACCTAGCCATCTATGGAAGACAGACCAGACCCATATTTGTAGCATTATCATATTTTGGAGATGTAAATCTCCCAATAACAAATAACAAAACTGAATGTCTTCTTCTCTTAAATAAACTTAATATCCCTTCTAAAAACGGTAGAAAACATAGATCTTTATGTGATCTTAGTATTGAAGAGAAAAGTAGATTATTTTCTGAGTTAGTTAGGATGCTAAGCAGGGAAGTCCCATCCCGATACGTTAAGTATGTGCCAAAGCTGATTTCAGGAGATTCTTACGAGTTTTTAATGGAAGAAAAGTACTCACCACTCAGGGATGCAAGCGAATTTTCAACTGCTGTAAATGCTTGTGGAAGGCACAGCCACCATAAGGTCGCCTTAAATGTGTTAAAAGGAGATAGAGGTACTGGTCTCGATGAGATGGAACATTTAGCTCTTGAACATCGACGTTACCTTGCAAAAAAGATGGAATGGATTAGGGGTGACGACAGAATCATTCCCCTTAAAAACATTCAGTACTTTGAAGGTACCGAAATAAAAAGTGAAGTAATAGGAACCATAGCAGGGATGATATTAAGTTATGGCGACTGGAAAAAGCCAATTATAGGCTTTACACCAATAGGTGACGGTAAAGAGGGAATAAAGGTATCACTACGATGTTCTAGATTGCTTGCCTACGATGGTATCCACTTCGGAAATTTAATTAAAAGGGTTGCCAAGAAGGTTGGTGGAAGTGGAGGTGGACATTCCGTTGCCTGTGGAGCATACATACCTGAGGGTAGTACAGATAAGTTCTTAACACTCTTCGATGAAAGTTTGAAGGGATTAATATAATATTAAAATAAAGGGGATTTCACTGTGAAAGTTTTCAAGAAAAAAGGCGAACTCACAAGATTTCAGATTCTTGCAGATATTGCAAGGGAACAGCCCCATCTCAGACAGAAGGACATAGCACAAAAACTGGGAATTACTGTTCAAGCTGTTTCAGAGAATATTAAAAGTCTCGTTGATGATGGCTTTGTTGAAACTGGCATGGGTAATGCACGTTATAAAATAACCAAACGAGGCATAGAAAAGGTTAAAACTGAAGCTGTAAATCTCAGAAAGTATGCAGATAATGTTCTTGACACCATGAATACCTATAAATCAGTTTGGCCTGCAATTGCACGTGAAGATATGCATTCTGGAGAAACAGTATGGCTAGAAATGGAAAATGGTACACTCTATGCAGGTAAAGAAGAAAAATCTGCCTATGCAAAAGTTTTAAAAACAGCTAATGCAGGCGATGACGTAGCATTAGAGAAACTGGGAGGTACAATTCAACTTAAACCCGGACATATAGTGGTAATACAAGTTCCAACAATTAAAGAAGGCGGATCCCAGGCCTGTAATAATGAAAGAATCTGGGATATATACAACAGAGGATTTGATAGGGTCGGTATAATGGGTACTGTTTCAAGAGCAGTTACAACTAAATTGGCCATAAACATTGATTTTGAATTTGCTACTCCAGATGCTACAGTTGCAGCAGCTAAAAGAGGGCTTAATGTGGCTGTATTTACAGTTGGTAAGATGAGTAAGAGTTTAATAAGGAAACTGGAACATGATGGATTAAAATATACAGTAGAAGATGTTTCATTAGAATGAATACAAGTATTATTTTTAGAATTATTATTTTTATCTGAATTTCATTAATTTGACCATCAATAATATATAATTATTTTCCAAATTATTCAAGATTTAATTAAATAAATTTACAGCCTTCAGAATCAATTTTAGAAATTATTACATCTTTAACTGATGTATCTGGAGTTTTAGAGAGTGCAAATGCTGT
Source organism: Methanobacterium sp. (assembly GCA_003151535.1). GTDB lineage: Archaea > Methanobacteriota > Methanobacteria > Methanobacteriales > Methanobacteriaceae > Methanobacterium_B. Next base: position 2,770 of record PLXT01000021.1, on the reverse strand, counting down.
GTTTCCAAGCATTGCCATCGATGCACCTATGGTTTCATCTTCGAGAATAGTTATTATGTCCATGACTTCGTTGCTTAAAAGTCCTGTTTCCATTGCAAATCTCTTTGAGAGTTTTAAGAAGGTTTCAGGATCAGGATTCTTTAATAGCTCTTTTAACATATGTCTACCACTTGTATTGATTCTTTTTTTGTGAATAGGATCTCCAATTATTTTCGAAGTTTCAATTCCACCAAGACTTTTTGAGATCACATATAGATCATCGGCCAGGATCATTTTATCCGTTACAGCCACACCAGGAGCACCTTCTTTAAGTCTAAATGTTATCCCACCATTGACCTCCGCAACAACATCTCCAAGCCCACTTTTCATTTCAATCTCTGCAAGATGCGCCATCGAAGCAGCGTTATTGAATGTAATATCAAGTTCAAGAGTCTTGGCTATAGCTAGAGCAGTACCTAATGCACAAGCAGCTGAAGTACCATAACCCGCACCTATCGGTACTTCCATTTCATGATCTATCAAAATTGTCTTATCAGACATTAGGCTGCTTATATTAAAATTCCTTTCCATTAACTCCAGTGTTTTAAAAGTTATTGTGGCATTTTTAGCATCGTTTAAGCCGTTAATTTTAACATCTGCCTTTAGACCATCTTCATATTCCCTGTCAATTATTTGGAGTTTAGTAACTACTCCAGTATCCATTGCAACTCCTGCACCACAGGATCCTCTTGTTAACGGTTGTTGATGATCTACTATTTCAAAGAAGCCTGTTATATGGGATGGCGCGAAAACTGAACATTTCATTTTTTTATCACTATATCTAATATGAAGAATTACCATAATTACTTTTCTTTCTTAATTATCAATTCGATCTAAAACTATACTCTCAATAAGATAATTTTAGTTTTTTTAAGGGATTTATAACAAAGATTTAATCAAGAGATATTGATGAATGGTAATCAAAAATTTATCATAGTAGTTACATAATAATAAGTGGAGAAAAAAATGTTAATACATAACAAAGTAGGTTATACAAGAAAAAAACAACGCAGACAACTTGAAAGAGAAAAATTGGCTAAACAACATAAAACCATTGCAAAACCTCAAAAATCGGAAACTTGCCATTTAACCGAATTATGAGGTTATTTAAGGCATAATTAAAATAAATCAAATTTTTCAGATTGATATAATTTTACTTTTTTTGTTGAAATTCACAATTTTAGATCACAATTTTTAGGAATTTATAAATGAATTTCATTCAAAATGTGAACAAACAGGAAATTGACAAATATTAAACTAAGGAGAATTTCTATAAACCTCTAAAATTGAGGTATGATACAAATCATTAAATAATTAATATTTTCAAATACGNNATGAGGTTAATAGAAATTCTCTAATAATTAATAAATGCATTTAAAAAAAATATCCAAATATATTTGGAGGTTAATTATGGAATTAAAAGTTGGATTGAATAATGAAAAAAATATTATGAAAATGGAAAATCCTTGTACCGGCACATTTTTACTTTTAAATAAAAAAGAAGCAATTAAATTAAAAAAAGATTTAGATATATTAATCAAACTAATGTTTTGATAACCATTAAAACTATATCTTATAGTTAAATTAAAAATAAAATAATATTTTGTTTCCTTTCGTCCATATTCTTTTTTAAAATAATTATTTTATAATCTGGAGTTTTAATCAAGCTCAAAATTATTTTAAAAAATTTTAATTAAATTCAGTATCCCCAATATTTACATTATAAATTATAAACAAATAGAAAGTTACAAATTTATTTAATAGAAGGAATAATATAAAAATATCTTTAAACAGAAGTGTAGTATATTATGAAGTTCCAATTAAAATACAACGGAAATTGATAACATTAACTTCTAATAATTCATGTAAACATCTATCAAAGGTTATTAGGTGATTCCACATTAAAAAAAGAATAGATCTCCACACACACAGTATATTCAGCGATGGTGCATTGTTACCATCAGAAATAGCAAGACGTGCCCAAGTACTAAATCACAGTGCTGTAGCAATAACTGATCATGTAGATGCTTCAAATATTGAATGTGTTGGTAAGGTAATAAATGCTGTAAAGGATATAAAAGACAATTGGGACATAGAAATTATACCCGGGGCAGAAATAACCCATGCACCTGCAGAAATAATCGACAAACTGGCCCATCAAGCCAAGAAATTTGGGGCAGAGATTGTTGTTGTTCATGGAGAGACTATAATTGAACCAGTAATTGAAGGGACGAACTGGAGTGCAGTTAACTGTCCTGAAATTGATATTTTAGCACATCCTGGACTTATAACAGTGGAAGAAGTTGAAATTGCAAAGGAAAATGATGTAGCATTGGAGATAAGCTCAAGAAGAGGACATTGTCTTGGAAATGGACATGTTGCTAAATTGGCATTAGAGGTTGGTGCAGACCTAGTTGTAGATACAGACACACACATGCCTGGAGATTTAATATCTTATGAAATGGCTTATAAAGTTGCATTAGGTGCAGGATTACAGGATAAAGAAATAAAAAAAGCTTTAAAGGATAATCCTGAAAGAATACTTAAAAATAAAGGTTTATTAAAGTAGTTGAATTAAAAATAATAAAGAGGCGGTATTAAATAAATGATACAATAGTTGGAATACTTTACATAATTGTAGCACTTTTAATAGTGGTAGTCAAATATGCAATACCTCAGTTCTTTGATATTTTAATCTGGCTAATTGCTATTGGTTTAGCAGCTACTGGAG
>PLXT01000100.1 GCA_003151535.1 Methanobacterium sp. | reverse complement strand
GGATGTGGATTCCCACTTTACTTCCAGATAATGACAAAAACATATGGAATTATACCAGCGTACGTTCTAATAGTCTATGGTTTGATATTCCCATACCTTAACAGTCCTTACTGGACATATGAGATATCACATGCATCTCAACTACAAGAACTTTACAATGCAGGAGAATTAAATAGTCATAAAGCCAGCGGAGTTTCTGGTGTTGATCAATACTATCAAAATTTGACTAAAGTCGGTACAACAAACTATGACTAATAGGGATTATAAATCCCTATCTAATTTTTTTTTAAATATATCCTCTTAATAATCAAGAAATAATAATTTAGATTATATTACCATTTTAAAGACAATAATAAACTCTTTCAGAACATAAAAAAATTGTATTGGATTTACAATTTTTTATATTNNAAAAGTAAAGATAGACTCTAAACCTATTAAACTTGGATAATTCACGTTAATAACCGAAATTTATTGAATTATCATATAATTTTACAACATAAAAAAAAAGAAAATTGTAGATTTACTACTGCCTTAAATTAGCCCTTGTACTGTATCTGGCCATTACTCNNAATTTCATTGTCTTCGATATTCTTAAAAAACGATGCATGGATCACATCTTTTTTGTAAACAAGTGATGAACCAGTATATAATCGGCTTGCAATTTTATAGTCTAAACCATATCCAACAGACTCATTTTTACTTTGATCGCTTTTTAAGATCTCATTAATGAATTTATGGGCCATATCTATATTTATATCATGTTTTATGCTTTTATCTTTTTGAACCATAGAATCCAGTGCATAACTTTTAATTAATTTTTCATGAAGATCTTTATATACAGATTCATTTGAAACCACATCTAATCCANNCAATTATTTCACCGTCAATAAATACCAATAAACCTTTTTGGCCTTCTATTAATTCAAATGCTTTAACAAATTCGTTGAGATCAACAGATTTGGCTTCGTAAACATCTCCCATGGCACTTGTGGGAGAGTTAACTTCCATCTTATCTTGTAATTTATGCACTTCATTCCAGACTGCTCTTTGATCAGATAAATATTCACCTGAACTTTCAACTGACCGTTTAACAGATGTTGATTTCACATTTCTGAGATGAGAGGAGGCAATTCTATCAGAATCATGGAAATTTTTGGAAGTATACGACCATCTTCCCTGCTCTACACAGCTTACAGGGATAATGGTTTCAAATTTCTCTCTTAACAGAATACTTGTATTCACTATTCTATTCTGTTTTGCACCCATCAACTCCTCACCATCTAAAATTAAAACCAGAATTTCGGCATTATTCATTACTTTAAGTTCTGGAACTGCTCTTGAATCATTTAACTCTGTAATCTTAAGCAAATTTTGAATCATTGCTTCTTTTAAAGATAAATATCCTTCATGTCCCGGAGCTTTTTTAAAAACAGGAAGTACCTCCATAACTCCAAATTGTTGTAAATTGCCAAATTCCAATCCATTTAAATATTTTGCCATCATCTCATACATTCAAATCCCTCCAAATGCTCTTATATTGCAGTAGATTAAAGGATTACAAATTTAAATTGAATCCATTAACCTATTAAAAATATGATTTAACCCAAGATTGTTTCTTAGCTAATTTTTCTATAATACCCCTAGTGCATGCTCATCCTGAGTGGATTCCAATTCAAATCTAAACCCGCAGAAGCAATCATCGGTTAAGAAACTATTTTCAAAGTCTATATTTCCATCAAGATCCATCCAAGAAAATGTTAACGTGGTAATTGTCTTACAAACACTGCAAAATATTTCTTTAGTATATTCATCAGTTTTCCATGGGCAATTATTTATGATCATATATCCGTTTGAATCATTTGACATACGATTATTGATAAACCCTAAATTTGAGAGCAAATGGGACAAACAACTAATATAAATACACAGATCTACTATTTTCAGTGCTGGGTTTTAATTTTTTTACTTCATCCATGAATGATGTTTTCACATTTTCTTCAAAATTTCTAGAGAAATCTGCTAAAAATTTATTTTTTTTCGTTTAAATTCAGTGAGGTGGCTAAAAGGTTTCCAATCATGGCGTAAAATATTATACTGCTATCTTGTATACCATTTTTCCTGTTTAAATCTGTATTATGGATATATAATGCAATTTCAATGTTGCTTATCAACTCATTACATTCAAATGGTTTGAGGATACAAGCAACTGGTCTTGTTAATTTAATGGATTCCATTAATTGATGGTCAATATAGGCCGTAAGATATATTACTGGTACATTAATCAAATCTTTAATTTTCAGAGTAGTTTTTATACCGTCATCTTTCCCTCTTATTTTAACATCCATTAAAATCAGATTTGGTTTTATTTCAACTGCTGTTAGTAAAGCATCATCGCTCGAACTGGCAGAGTAACTTTGATACCCATATGTTTCCAATAAACGTTTAATTTCCAAAGCGGTAATGAAATCATCTTCAACAACAAGAATTTTATCTCCAGTCATAAAACAAACCCCCATTTAAATATCTATTATCAACATTCACTGTCTAACTTAACATTAGTCAAGATACTATATAAATGTATATGTTTACTATATACAACTAATTAATTATATTGACAATTACATTGAATATAAAACATTAATTTTAATTGTTAGACATTTTAGTTGAGATATGTGAATTGAGGTTTGATTTTTGTTTAAAACCCAATTACAGGGTTGAATATTTTAATAAATTGATTATTTAAGGTCCAGAAAAAATAAAATCAAGGATAGTTTTGTAGTTTAAATAAGATGGTGATGTTGATTTCAATCCTAAATTAATTTCCAGGAACATTTTGTTAACAAATTTCTTAATTATTAATCATTTTCAATTATTATGAAAATATAAACAAAATATAGGGAAAATAGGAAACTTTAAAGTATGTTGATAAATAGATTAAAGTATATATTTAAATAAAGTATTAGAATCAATATTGGGGGATACTATAATGTGTGAAACTAAAATTGAGTTTAAATGTTTGTACTGTGGAATGTTCTACGATCCAAATGAAGAGTTAGAATGTCCTGAGTGCGATGAGAAAACTAAAATGAAATACAATCTAAGTCAGTACTAATAAATCCAGATATAATCATTTATGAAACTTGGATACAATAATCTGTTCCATCGATATTTATTATTGTTGAATTACTTGTTTTAAGCTATAAAATATTAATTATTGTTCATTTTATATACTCTATGATTAAATACCATTAAATTGTATAAAAATGGAATATCTTAACTTAATAAAAAAGAACTCGTATTATTTTTTTATATAACTGATTCGTGACTATCTAAAATATTATTAACAATTATTCAAAGGAGATAATAAGAATTATAAAGGAAAGATTTAAAACATTACGTTCCAAGCAGGGACACAATTTAAGTAATATTTTTCTAAACGAAAAGTTAATAAAAGTTATTGATGCAATTATCATAATTTGGATTGTTGCAGACATAATCATACTCACAGCCATGTACTTTGTGGATATGAATAACTTCTATAATGCCATTATTATATTTGATACAGGCCTTTGTGTAGTTTTATTTGTTCAGTTGGTGTTTAAAATACGTTCACATGAAAATGAAAAACAGTACATAAGAGAGGACTGGATAGACGTAATAATTGACATTATTGCCATGATGCCATATGAACTCTTAACATTCGGTTCATACGGTATTTTAAGATTATTAAGGTTATTTAGGATCTTTGCACTCTTTGGTAAAAGCAGAAGGAATATTTTCAACTTTATTGAAAAAACTAAACTAAATTATATCTTCCTCAGTCTTTTGATAATAGTTATAGCAAGTTCTATTGCAATACTGGTGTTAAAAGGTTCCTCAACTGACCAAATTCAAACATCCCTCGATGTTGTATGGTATGTGGTTAGTACAGTAACAACTGTGGGATATGGAAATGGTTTACCAGTATCATTTGGAGGTAAAATATTAGGTATTATATTGATGATTGTAGGTGTGGTATTTTTTAGCCTTTTAACTGCAACATTATCCTCCTGGTTCATGAGGGGGATTGAAACAGAGAAGAGATTCTTAAAAATAAGATAATCAGCATGGAAATCTCAATGAACGAAATGAAATCGGACATTAAAGAATTTAAAGAATTATTAAAGAAAAATAAATAATATTAAAGATTTTTTTTAAATTTATTATCACGAAATCGGTATACATGGTGCTGATATTAATGAATTCTACTAAAAAAGGTTAAACAATAGATGAAAGTGATTCTATTTTTATATGGTGAATAAATGGATCAAAAAGGTTTGATTTAACTTTTAGACAACAAATATTTTGAGTTTATAAGTAATTTTTATTTAAACTAATCTATAACAGTATAATATTTTCTAAATTAAATATCATAATTTTATACTGTTTAGTTTTAAATTTTTTAAAATATTTGCTGCTGTTTTTAATGAAATTAAATAAATTTTTCTAATAATTAAATTTAAATTTTATCAATAGTATTAAATAACCCCTTCAAATAATTTTGCCTTTAATAGTATTTCAAGGATCAAAAATTAGTCAATACACAAAAAAGACACCTATAATTAGGTAAATTTATATGAAATGTAGTATTAATATATAATATGGTGATTAATATGGGTGAAATACCAATAGCTCCAATAGGAAGAATAATAAAAAATGCTGGTGGACAGAGAGTTAGTGAAGATGCAGAAGTAGCTCTAGATAAAGTTCTTGAAGAATGGGCAGAAACTGTATCTAGACAAGCTGTAAAACTAGCTAAACACGCTGGACGAAAAACCGTCAATGCATCGGATATTGAGCTGGCTGTCAAAGAAATAGACTAGCTTAATATTTATTCTTTTTTTCAATTTTTTATAAAAATATCTAATTCTATTAAAAAAAATTAACTGTGTATACGTAGTTGGATTTGTATAATAAATGTTTTAATTAATTATTAAAAATTTTATGATCATATTTTTCGGTATTTTTATGTAATTATCCATAAAATATAGTTTTTAAACTTTTTTTAAATGATAAACCTTAAATATTAAAATATTCAAGTTTACTTGATAAGAAATGAATTTTATTTTATTAATATACTGAAAATTTGTAAAATCGAGTATTTCTTATATTTACCCTTAAAATTATCTTAGAGTAGTTTCAAGATATTCTATAAAATTCTTTTATTATAGACATCCCTTGATTATAATTATATAACAAAAATCTAAATTAAATAGCAAAGTTTTCAATTTTAAGAACAATTTAAAAGATTTAAAAAATCAAATAGCGTATATAAAAAAAGAATTTGAGATTAGCGAATAAAATTACTTTTCTTTATTATATGACTAATACAAGTCTAATAAAATTTAATATATGAAATTTTATTTATTTATTAATTAGAGGTGGCTCATTGCATATTAATCGTATAAATATACTAGGGATAGCTATGATCGTGTTAAACATTCTAATATCCCTAGTTCACTCCCGATAACATCATATTACAATTAACATATCCATTTTTAATGGGTTCATCTGAGGGTAAGTCCATAATATTCTTCTTTCTAATGGGAAGTATGCTAATATTAAGTCAGTTAATGAGTGATTCGGATTATATAAAAAATTCTAGAATCGGATCCAAATCTGCTAATTTCAATCTTAAAATCATTATAATTATTGTCTTCTGTACATTTATTCTGGGATTACTATTTGAAATATGGATCAGAACTAAATTTGGGGTTTCAATATTTACAACCTTTGTATCAACATCTCCAAGTCTGAGTTCAAGCAGCATAATACACAGTCACGTATTTAAATCCATGTTGGCTATGTTAGTAACTGATTCAGGGATATATGTACCTTCAAATATTCATACTGGTATTTCTATAGCTCAATATATACCAAAGGTAGAATGATCATTTTTGTTGTTTTGCCTACTGTGTACATACTTGGATTATTATCCCTAAAAAATCGTACAGAACTTCAAAAATTTATTTTAATATTTGGAATTACAATTACCATGATAGGCATGGTTGATGGTGGATTATTCTCCACACCTGCATTTTTAGGACTCACCGTCCTCTTAAGAATTTACTCAATAAAAAAACCATTCTCAATCAAAATTTCATAAAACCATCGTCTTTTATAATATTACTACTAATTATCAGGGTTTTAATTGGATTAATGGGTAGTAACCCTGTAGTTTACGAAGTAACAGTTTTGGGAAGCTATGGAGATATACAACTCCCAGGATTTGATATTGTAAATGAAAAGGTTGTTGGAGACAAGACAGTGATAACAATATCATCAAATATGAACGAGTTAACATTTTTTAATCAAATATTTAAAACATTAAACAGTAAATATCCTGCCTTTTTGTCTCGTGGAACATATATTCGTATTTCTGACAGAATAAACATATCTACAGAATATTAATACTTTAAAAAAGTATTAATTCAATCATCATCAAATAGCGAAAATATTAAAGAGAATTTCTATAAACCTNNAGGTTAATAGAAATTCTCTAAAGTATGTTAAAATTAAACATACCCCCTCCAATCAAATTTTATAGGTAGAAAAATGAACAAAACAAAACTGTATGGATTGGTTGCAATTGCAATTCTGGCCCTAATTATAGGTTATTCATATATCACAGTTTCCAATGGACCAATACAACCATTAGGCAGACTTTCCTTTGTTAAAGTAGAAAATCCTGATATGTATCCCGATCATCCACACTCTGTACTGTTAGCACAGTACGCCTCACAGAGGGGGTCCCAGTGTGCATTGGTTGTGCACTTTGCTGGAAGTTCTAACTATCGAAGTTATGAACAGGATCTTAATACAACCAGTTCTAAAGGACAGAATGGCACATATATCATTGAAGTGGCCTATATCGACACACAGGGTGGAGGTTCAAAAAGTCTTAGTCAAATAAACTTCT
>PLXT01000004.1 GCA_003151535.1 Methanobacterium sp. | reverse complement strand
TATTGGGGTGCCTATTTTGTTTTTTAGGCATCTCGTAAAAGATGCCTATGAACAAGAAATCATTAAACAATAATCTCCATAAAGCAGGCAGAGAAAAGAATGATGAGTTTTATACTCAGCTCACTGATATTGAGAAAGAGTTAAAGCACTATAAAGACCAGTTTCGTGACAAGGTTGTTTACTGTAATTGCGATGATCCATTTGAAAGTAATTTTTTTAAATACTTCGCTTCAAATTTTAATGCACTGGGATTAAAACAACTTATTGCGACAAGCTACAAGCCATCGCCTATTGCTAATACGCAACTGGGACTATTTGGTAAAAGTAAGGCACTAACCACATCTAAAGGCCGTCCAAAAGTAACAGCAAATAAATTCATCATAAACGAGGTTGATGATATGGATGGTGATGGGGCCTTTGATTTGCGTGATATTGCTGAGCAACTTAAGGCCAATAAAAACAACGAGTGGACTCCTCTTGAAGGTGAAGGAGACTTCAGAAGTAAAGAGAATGTAGAACTGCTCAAACGGGCTGATATTGTAGTAACAAACCCACCATTTTCTTTGTTTAGAGAATATATTGCTCAATTAATAGAATTTGGTAAAAAGTTTTTGATTTTGGGTGACCAAAATGCAGTAACCTATAAAGAAACCTTTGGTTTTATCAAAGAAAATAAACTATGGCATGGCTATGATAATGGAGGTACAAAATGGTTTCAGGTTCCTGATGATTATGATATTGAGACTGAGTCAAGAATCAAAATTGAAAATGGCATAAAGTATTTCAGTATGGGCAGAATCGTATGGTATACGAATCTCGATACTACAAAACGTCATGAAAAAATAGTTTTATATAAGAAATATACACCAAAGGAATTTCCTAAATATGACAACTACGATGTAATAAATGTTGATAAGGTCTCTGATATCCCAATGGATTACGAGGGTATAATGGGCGTACCAATTACTTTCGTCGATAAATATAGTCCGGCACAGTTTGAAATATTAGGTATTGCTAATTCTGCAAGATGGATTGGCCATGAATGTTTTACTCTGATTAAGGGCAGGAAAATATATAATCGTATTTTAATTAAACGAAAATAATATGAAAATTAATCTAAATAAAATTTTAGTTCGCGAAGTATTTGCCGGCTATAAAGACAGCGCCGAAGAGGGTGTTGTGGCTTTTGGTGGCAAACTAGATATTCGTCCGAAATATCAGCGAGAATTTGTGTATAAACCTGAGCAACGTGACGCGGTTATAAATACTGTCCAACATAAATTTCCACTCAATATCATGTATTGGATAGAAAATAGTGCTGGAAAATACGAATTGCTTGATGGTCAACAACGCACATTGAGTATTTGCCAGTATGTTAATGGTGATTATTCTATAAATGACCACTATTTTCACAATCTCACTAAAGAAGAAAAAGAACAGATACTTAATTATGAGCTCATGATTTACTTTTGTGACGGAACCGATAAAGAACGCATTGAATGGTTCGAGGTTATTAACACAGCTGGTGAAAAACTAACACCCCAAGAATTACTTAACGCCGTCTATACCGGTCCATGGCTTTCGGATGCAAAAATCAAATTTAGTAAAACAGGTTGTGCCGCGTACCATTTAGCAAACGACGGAGGAGCATTATTGAGTGGCTCACCAATTCGGCAGGAGTATTTGGAAACTTCAATCTCGTGGATAAATAACGGTGGAGTGGCTGGCTACATGGCTAAGCATCAGGATGACAAAAATGCTGACAAACTATGGAATTATTTCCAAGATGTAATTGCATGGGTACGGGCTAATTTTTCAAACTATCGTCGAGAAATGAGTACTGTGCAGTGGGGAGAGCTGTATAACGAGTTCAAAGACAAGAAACTTAATGCTAGTAAACTAGAGACTGAGATTAAAAAATTGATGCAAGATGAAGATGTAAGTAAAAAATCTGGCATTTATCCATATGTTTTAACAAGACAGGAAAGATATTTATCGATCCGTGCTTTCACTGAGAAGATGAAGCGTGAAGCATATGAGAGACAAAGAGGAATTTGCAAAAAATGTAAAAAACATTTTGAAATAGAAGAAATGGAAGCAGATCATATAACACCCTGGCATGAAGGAGGAAAGACAATCTCAGAAAATTGTCAGATGTTGTGCAAGCTAGACAATAGAACTAAATCAGATAAATAGAAACACATACATATTAAAATTCACTACCCAGAATTTTTTGAAATTCCTCTAGATAATATGTTTCCATCTCGCTCATAATCGGCTCCACTTCTTCAAGGTGGATGAGCATATCGTTTAGGAATACTTCTGCCGAGAATTTGATTTGATGGGCGATATAAATTGACTCTTCAAGTTTATCAGCGACGTAGCGCAGTTCATTATTTAACTGTCCTATACTCACCATGAAGCCGTTGATAAATTCATTTATTTTATATCCCATCTCAATCTCGTAAATCTTCGACAGTTTTTTGTAGATNNCAAATGCAAAATCACCTTGAAGGTTATACAGACTTTCGCCAGTCAGTATTTTCACCTTTTCTTTTACTCCATAGAAATCTTGCTCTCTGGTCTCGATCTTTAGTCGCCCACTGCTTGTGAGTTTTTGCAGTGTCGCTTTTGCCTCAGTCTTCGTCTTGA
>PLXT01000104.1 GCA_003151535.1 Methanobacterium sp. | reverse complement strand
AAATAATAGCTTGAAAAATATCCATGATTAACCACCAAAAATATAAAATCTTTTTTTAAATTCGCCGTTTAAAATTTCTGTTAAATTATAAATATATTCTTTACAAGCATACTATTAATTATTTTCTTCGTTTAACATATGAACTCAATTATAACCAATTAAAATAATAAAAAAAACCATTAAAAATAAAAATATTATTTTACTTTTGTTCTCATAACCATCCAAAATATCTGGTTTAAGGGTTTGTGACCATTTTTTTGCATTTTAAACTGTGGATTTCATCTGAATAAATATCCCCTAAAGGTATACGCATAATAAATTAGAATAATTTAGTAAAATTTAATACTAATAAATAAGATCTGGCTTTTTAGTAAAATTAATCAGTTATAGAATATAAATTACAATTCAACTAATAATGGGCGGGGGATGGAAGTATTATATTAAATGATCCGTTTGTTGGTGATAAAGGTAATGGTAAGAGTCATTTGATGCTTTTTGTTTTTTTTGTATCATTTTTATTGGTTATTTTCGCATATGGGGTGGGTAATGTTTCAGCTGCTCCTGGAGATGTTATCTATGTTAATGGATCTGGAAACGATAGTTGGGATGGCCAACTAGCTGTATGGAACGGTACAAGCGGGCCTAAAGCCTCTATAAAAAACGCCACAGGAACTGTAGACAATGGTGGAACTGTTAATATTGCAGATGGAATATACAGTGAAAAATGCAGTCAACGTACCAACAAACAAAGTGATTAAAATAACCTTCAGTGAACCTATAAAAGCTGGAAACATGTTGATTGACCTTAAAAATAACACAGGAAAGCTGACTCCCATCATCACATCCATCGTTGGAAATGTACTGACAATTAACCACTCAACATTATTTATCAATGGAATTTATTCTTTATCGTTACATACTGGCTGTATAAAAGATTTAGCTGGCAATTCATTGGCACTTTCAAGTACAACCTTTACTGTTGACAGTGTACCACCTAAGGTAAAAACAACAACACCATCAAACAATAAAATGAATGTTCCAGTTAATCAGGTTATAAAAATTAACTTCAATGAGGCAATAAAATTGGTAAAAGCCCATTAATCGACTTTAAAAACAGTAGTGGAATATCAATACCATTTACAGCAAAAATAACAGGAACAACACTGAATATAACGCCCAAATCCAAATTGGCACATGGAACAAAGTACATAATTACACTACACACGGGAAGTATCACCGATATGGTAAATAATGGATTAAAAGTATTTTCAACCAAATTCACAACTGTTTAAACCTAGAAATTGTATAAAAAGAATAGGTGTATTATGATCCGCTGTATGGATTAATGGTAAAAACAAGAGACGAAAAAAGGGAGAGTAGAATAAGATTTGATCCTAGTACAACAGACTAGGATTCTTATTTTCATCGAAGGTTTTTACCCTTTCTTCTTCTGTTTGTTCAAGTTTTTCAACTGCTTCCATCATATCAGAGTAGAGCATTTCAACCATGTCTTTACTGAAACTTTCCTTAACAACCATTCTTAAAACAGCAATATCTTCTGCATTTGCAGGGAGTGTATAGGCAGGAACTATCCATCCCTTCTGTCTGAGTTTTTCAGATAGATGGAATACAGTAAAATCACAGTTNNAATTTTGCTGCAAGGTAACTTGCATTTTCTTGCATGTTTTCCATAATATTTTTATATCCATCCATTCCCAGTCTTATCAAATTATAATACTGTGCTATTATGGTGCCGCTACCTTTTGAGAAGTTTAGAGAGTAATTGGGCATTATCCCTCCGAGATAATTTATATTAAATATAAGTTCTTCGGGAAGGTCTATTTTATCTTTAAATATCAACCATCCAACACCAGGATATACCAATCCATATTTATGTCCCGATACATTGATGGATCTTACTTGTTCCAGCCTGAAATCCCAATTTATTTCGGGATACAAAAATGGTAGAACAAAACCTCCACTTGCAGCATCTACATGTATAGGTATGTCCCAACCTTCAGCTTCCTTAATCTCTAATAAGGCTGTGTTAATCTCTTCTATTGGATCCATTTGTCCAGTGAATGTTGTTCCTGCTACTGCACCTACTGCAATGGTATTTTCGTCTACCTGTGCTTTGATTTCATCGGCCGTTATTGTGTATATATCCTCTTCCAAACCACTTATACAACTGAATGATGACATGACCTTGGTAATTTCTGTTTCAGTTGTTTTACACATGTTCTTTTTTAATGGTATGAGTTTGAGCTCTACATCGAAGTACCTTGCAAACTTCTCCCATACTGTATGAACATCAGCGCCCATCACGATATTGGGTTTATCTGTTGATTTACCTTCAGCTTCTCTTCTTTTCTTCCATGTCCATTTATGGGCTAAAAGTCCGAGCATAATAGATTCTGAAGAGCCTATAGTGCCACTTCCAATTGAATTACATTTTTTTGGGGCATTAAAGAGTCTTGCAAGCATGTTAACTACTCTGTTTTGTATTATCTGGGTTTGGGGATATTCATCGTTGTCAACATAGTTTTTTCCAATACTCTCCATGATCAACTTATCAGCTTCGGGTTCCATCCATGTGGTGACAAAACTTGCTAAATTCAGGGCAGGGTTACCGTCTAAATTCAGTTCATCGTGTATGATCTGGTAGGCTGCCCGTGCAGGCATACCATTAACAGGCATTACATATTTAGGAACTGTTTTGGTGAAATAACGACTACCATATGTGGTTGTATGTTCCCTTTCCGACTTACTTAAATTATCCAAATTTTTCTTATCCGATAGCAATCTAAAAAATCCCCCTAAATTTTTTTTATTTTAAATGTGTTATTCATAAACTTCAGAAATATTTACCTATCATAAATTGTTAAATACAGTGTTTAATATTTCTATTTTATAGGTTTTTAATGCTGTTTATTCAAAGACCTAAGTATCATCAGCCATAGTGGCTGTTTAGATATAAAAAGAACATATATTAACTTATTTTTTTAAATTTAATAATCTAGCATAATGAATATTTTGTACAAAGACCATAGAGAATTTCTATAAACCTCTAANNAATGAGGTTAATAGAAATTCTCCATCATATATTTTTATTATCTAGATAAATTTGGATCAGTACACAATAACCATATTTATATTTATTTTTAGACTATGCTAAAAATTATACAGGACATATTACTTCTTAACTTCAAAATTGAACTTAATTCCAGTTTATTTAATCTATTACTCATTAAATACCAGTTTTATTATAAAATAGTATTTTTAAATATTATTTTATCAGATTTTTATCTATAAA
>PLXT01000128.1:18767-19628 GCA_003151535.1 Methanobacterium sp. | reverse complement strand
AAAACTAATATTGACTCAACCTCGAAAACGTTTTAAAAATATTCTAATTTTTTATGATTTTTTTCATATAAATTTATGTTGTTCTAGTATATAGGAGTGAGTGCATATTTTAATCATATATAATATGAGGGAGGTGGAAAAAGACAATGAAAAAATATAAAAACAATACAAAAATGTTTGGAATCTGTTTACTAATACTTGGAATTGTAGCGATCTTTTCTTTTGGAATAAATACTACATCAGCAGCTAATTCATCCAGTGTATATGTAAGCACTCAAGGAAACAACTCGTGGGATGGATTAAATTCCGCATATACAAGTGGTATAAACGGACCTAAAGCAACAATAACCAATGCCACAGGTACAGTAGCATCTAATGGAACGGTCCAAATAGCCAGTGGAACCTACAATGAAAGCAATATCACTATCAACACGAATATGACTATCATAGGTGAAAACCAGAAGAATACTATTATAAACGGACAACAATCTGGATACTCAATATTCACGATAATATCTGGAGTAAACGTCACAATCATTAATCTAACACTAACAAACGGAATATCATATGATGGTGGTGCTATCTACAATGGAAATGGTGGTACTTTGACTGTTGATAACAGTACATTCAGAGATAACACTGCAAGATTATGGTGGTGCTATCATCAACTGATGGTGGTACTTTGACTGTTGATAACAGTACTTTCACAAATAACACTGCATCTAGTAGTAGTAATGGTTATGGTGGTGCTATCATCAATGATGTTGGTCCTTTGACTGTTAACAGTAGTACTTTCACAAATAACACTGCAAATCGTGGTGGTGCTATCTACAATGAAAATGGTGGTACTTTGTCTATTGA
>PLXT01000128.1:4945-18711 GCA_003151535.1 Methanobacterium sp. | reverse complement strand
TTTCACAAATAACACTGCAAATGGTGGTGTTGGTGGTGCTATCTACTATAATAGTGCTAGTTCTTTAACTGTTGATAACTGTACTTTCACAGGTAACACTGCTTATTTAGGTGGTGCTATCTACAATGGTGGTANNCAAATAACACTGCAAATTATGGTGGAGCTATCGACAATTATGGTACTTTGACTGTTGATAACAGTACTTTCACAAATAACAAAGCAACTACTGGTTATGGTGGTGCTATCTACAATGAGTATATGGCTACTTTGACTGTTAACAGTAGTACTTTCACAAATAACACTGCAAATTATGGTGGAGCTATCGACAATGAAAGTGGTACTTTGACTGTTAACAGTAGTACTTTCACAAATAACAAAGCAACTACTGGTTATGGTGGTGCTATCTTCAACTTTGATGGTACTTTGACTGTTAACAGTAGTACTTTCACAAATAACACTGCAACTTCTGGTGGTGCTATCTACAATGAAAATGGTGGTATTGTAACTGTTAAGTTCAGTCGAATTGTTGGAAATAATAAAACTGACGTTTACAATTCCAGTGGACGTATTAATGCTGAAGATAACTGGTGGGGAACTAACTTTGTAGGAACCAATCCAAAAGATGCTGGAAGAGTCAATTTTACAGTAACTAAGTGGATAGTATTAACGATCACAGCAAAACCTCAAACTATCAATGATGGCGATAAGTCTACAGTCACAGCAGACTTACTACATGATAATTTAGGTAATTATCTTAACCCAATAAATGGTCATGTCCCAGATGGAATAACTGTTAACTTCAGCAGTGATGCATATGGAAGTGTAAATCCTGAAACCAACAACACAACAAACGGATCAACTTTCACAACTTTCACAGGACATTCTAGTGGAGTTTCAGAAGTATCAGCCACCGTTGATCAACAAACAGTAACAACAAATATTACAAATCAATTAACAACCAATTCAACAACAGTAAACCCAGCCACAACTACAATACCAATGCAACATACAGGCGTACCAATAGCAGAATTAATACTTGGAATACTATCTGTACTCGGTGGATCAATTATGTCACATAAAAAATAAATACAAATTCTTTTTTTCCCCCAATTTTTTTTTTAATTGAGAGGCTGTCTCATAATTATTTTTTGCATCGCTACATTCTGTTTATTTTAAATTTAAAGGTCTATTTATTCTTATTTTTTTCCATATTTTGATTTATGAGACAGCCTCTTGATTAAAATTAAATAGAAATCCTATATTCGGCCTGCATTTTACTAACAAAATTAATACTCAGTATATTATTATTTTCTAATTTATATTGATTTTTGAGCCATTATTGTACATATACTATTAAAACAAAATATTTTAAAATAGATTTCAATTGTAAAAGAGATAGAATAGTTTAATTCTTAAATAGTGTCCTATGTAGACATCAATCCCTTCACGTTTTAATAAATGATAAAAACGTACTTTTATTGCGTCTATTATGAAAAATGCTGTTAAAGCTTCTACCCAAATTACAGCAGCTAAAAACCATCCCATCGCGGGTAACAATATTCCATAAACAGTGATCAATGTTGCACTACTTTTTTGTGTCTGTTCGGACTAGTAGTACGGTGCAGGGTGCGGAGTGGATTACTTTTTCTGATACACTTCCCAGTAGGCGTTTGTCTATCCTTGTTTTGCCTGATCCAAGTATTATTAGATCTACTTCCTCATTTTCAGCAGTTTTTACTATTTCTTCTGCTGGATCTCCTTCTAAAAGTAGCTTACGGAAGTTTATCATGTAAAGGGAGGGTGATTGAAATTCTTGTTCCATTTTATCAAGTATTTCATTACCTCGTTCTGTTAATTCTTCAGTCATCATTTCTTTTACCTTTTTAGGTGTTAAAAAGGGCACTGAAGTATCTACCACATATAATCCTATGACTTCTGTTTCTCTTCCATGAATAGTATCCCAAGTATGTTCAAGTATTTCATCCATGTATTCGCCCATAGTAGCAACTAATATTTTTTCATACATTTTTCTATCACACCAGTACAGTTAATCTAATTGCAGCATATGAAATGTAGGTAGCCAGTAATATTATTCCCCCATTTCTGGTGAGTTTACCACTTCTTTTTACTAGAAGCAAGAGTAGAACTGTTACAAAGATCATCACAGGAGCGTCGAAGGTTAATGAAAGTTTTTCAACTGGTATATCAATGAACAATGCTGGTATTCCTATACCTATGAGAATGTTGAAAGTATTACTTCCAAGTACTGTTCCTATAGAGAGTTCATGTAAACCTTTCATCGCAGAAGATAAAGTAACCACCAGTTCAGGGATACTTGTTCCAATTGCAAGGGTGAAAAGTCCCATTATCATCTCAGGTATTCCTGCAATCCTTGCAAGTTCAACTCCACTGTAAACAAGAATCCTGCAGCCCACTATCAAACCGGCCAAACCTAAAATTACAAAACCAATCTTTTTCTTATCAATAGGCTTTTTTTCAAGGCTTTCATAGGTTAGTTCTTCTTTAATTTTTCCTTCTTTATATTCTTTTTGACTCTTTATTAAACGCCATAAATAGAAAATATATAGAGCTATCATTACCACGGACACAATCCAGTTAATATCTCCAAATAACATGAAAAATATAAGTATTATCCCTGTAGCAAGTGTCATCAGACCATCACGATTAATTCCACTTGAATCTGTCCGTATTATTCCAGCAGCAATGGCTGAAATACCTAATATCCCTGCAATGTTCCAAATGTTGGAACCTATTACAGTACCCACACCTATGTCAACACTACCTGAAAGCGATGCTATCACAGCTGAACCAAACTCTGGTAGGGAAGTTCCAATAGCAGCAGCAGTAACTCCCAATATTATCTGAGATATTCCCAAAGCACCACCAATATCTACCAAATTATCAACAAATACATCTGCAGATTTTATAACTATAATCAATGAAATAATCAAAAGAACTATCAATATTAATATCTCAATCAATTTATCACCTGAGCTATGTTTCCTTTATTAGTATATGAATTTTTTGATAAACTTGTATAATCCTTTACTATAACTGCATTCTTGTATAGATCAAAGATCTCATTAGTGCATTAACATATAATTATGCATTTAATCATAGCTGCTGTTAATTTAAGATATATGTATTATAATTACAAATTCTTAGCAGTTCATTTTAAATTTTGAGAAAATAAAAATATAAAAGGTTAATGCATTTCTTTTTTTACAAAAACTAAAATAACTCCTAATGTCATTCCAAGACTAGATAAGTTTCCAATTACTCCAGCAACTACAGGACTTCTGAGTATCTAACAGAAACTGTAAAAATGGCTATAGCAATTAATTCAATTCCCATAAACATACCAACCAATGCGCTAATTTTAACAACTAAATTATCTAAGAACAAAAATATCTCCTCTTTTTTAAATAGAAAGTTTTAATCTGAAATGTTTAACGTATAAAATATAAATGTGATATCATTTAAGTCTAAGTTTAAAAATAAAAAGAGGAGCCTGTTATGGCTCCATATTAGTATATCCCCTTTCTATCAATCTAAGTATTCCTCCCTTAATTTGTTGCTTCTATTTTGCTTCTCCGTCTTTAGCAGAAGTATCTCAAGGGTTGCTGTTTGCGAGGTTTTATTCTTTTAACCATTTCCATGCTAAATCTATATCATCTGGGTTGAAAAACTTTGCTTCTATTGAATAAAAAGGTTCTGCAAGATTTGTCATCCACTTTTCCCAAGTTTTATCCCCAATTACGGCCATTTTATTTATTTTCTTCTGGTATGTACGGCCAAAGTTAAAATCAGCTCCCCATGCATCTATGTCTTCCCATTTGAATTGTGTTATATCCATAAGTAGGGAGATTGATCCTTCTTTGTCTATAAGTGCTTGCACTTCGGGTACCAATATTTTATAATCTTCTTTAGAAATATCTCCTATCATTTTGAATCCCAATATATTTCCTGTACTTTCACTCATTTTTGTAATCATTTTTTTTCACCTTTATTCTAAGATTAACAGATTCATGGATTTGTCATTAAGTTTATTTCACATCCTGGTTTTAGCGTGAGCTAAAATAAATCACCTCTATAGTACTATTATAGATTTTCGAAGAATTAATAATAACCTATTTTTGAATTTGTTTTTTGGGTTCTTATTATTTTTTGTCCATGAAGTATCCGATTACTTTTGTATACCGACGATTACGGCTGTGTAGTGATGTGGGAAAATGTTGGTTCGGTGATGGTTTTTATGAGGTCTCCTACTATGAAAAATTCCAATCCAAGCGCAATTTTTGAAGTGAAATTAAATCGAATCTCAGCATAATAATATGTTTTCTTCTTATTTCTGATACTAAGGTTTTGATTGTTGTTAATATACCACCGTAAATGATTATTATTGAACCTACTACTGAAAAAGTTATTGGAACCCATGTTATTATCAACTCATACCAATTAATGGTCTCAACCCCCGATTTAAAAAAATTAAGAAGTTTATTATGTATAAATTGTTAACAAGATATTAACATAATATTATTTTTGGAAATTTTTACTTAACCTGTAAAATTTTGTTGGGATCATTAAATCTAATAATTTAAAAAAATAGAAAAATTCAGGTATAATAATTAAAAAATTATAAAAAAATTGAGCTATAAGCGGATACTAACCAGATTATAAATGTGTCTTGCCTGCATACTAAACTCTTGCTATATGTGTTTAAATTTTACATATTGCTAGTTACTTTATTGACTATTTATGAAGTTAGAATTATGTTATATGTTGATTCTAACCTTAATTAGCTGCATATATCGTTATATGGAACTATTGCGAGTAAATAACCAAAATTAATCTAATAAGAACTAACAATCTATTTGAAGATCTATCAAATAGGGAGTATCATCCAATTAATACTCTTAATAGTTAGGGATCATTAATACTTGAATACTATTATTATGTTACGTTTCATTTTTTTCAAAATCTTTCTAAGCCTTTCTCTTTGTTCACTGAAATTTTTAATTAAATTATTTCCTAAAACTTAAACAACTATACACTAAACAAACATAAGCTTTAATTAAAATACAAAATTTTTTAATGCCTATTGAATAAATGAAGGACACTATGGTTAAAATATTAGAATTTGAATTGAAATGTTGAAATTAGATAAATTGGTATCAATGTAAAGAGAATTAATTAATAAAATTTCTAGTACAACATTCACATAAAATGATATGAGACTAGAACCATGAATTTTTATGTAGTTATATTTTTGTGCCATTAATAAGTCAAAATATAAACCAGATATTAATATTTATATATGTAATGCCAAACAGTGGAGATTAAAAATAATGGACTAAAACATGACAAAAATAACAATAATCCAGATAAATGTAGATGATACAAACTACTCTATAATGCATTCATATTTGCTCAATGGAAATCCTTGGATATATAGTTTATAATATTGATTATCCAAAGTCTCATTAATTTTATCATAAATATGAATATGTTTACTAATAAAATACGCATTTTAATTATTTAATATGAATAATGACTGTCCTAATTTGTTTAGGAGATGCATGGAATGGATAATGTTAATGGTAATCATAAAACACCTTGGAAGATATTAATAATTGCAATATTTTTGAATTTCTGTACATGGGCATTATTGTTTGTTACTCCACCACTAGAAACTATACTATCTACAAATCTATACCTCTCTTATTTCCAGACAAGTATACTTTTTACTGCCCCTATCCTTATGATAGCCATTATAGCAATCCCTGCAGGCATTATTGCAGATAGGATAGGCCTAAAAAGAGTAATTGGAATTGGTTCTGTTATTGCCTGTATTGGTGCTTTACTTAGGGGAACAGCTACAAGCTATTCCAGTTTACTTATCTTTTCGATTATCTTTGGGTTGGGTATGGGATTTACCTTTGCAAATTTACCTAAATTAGCCAGATCATGCAGTTCGATTCAGAAAACAAGTTTTGTCATGGGAATTATCAATGGATTTGGAGTACTAGCAGGGATTGGATTAGCTCTGGCCATTACTGTTCCATTAATTTATCCATTAACTAATAGTTATCATGGTGTTTTTTATATATGGACCATACCACTCTTAATTGCAACAATTTTATGGTGGATTCTGGTCCGAGAACCTCCATGTCCAAGCATTGAAATTGAATCCGAAACAGCAGCACCAGTAAGACTAACACAAGTATTAAAAAATAAAACGTTATGGTTGTTGGCTTTTATTCTTTTACTCCATAATATTTTTTTTTATACATGGTCAGGATGGCTTCCTACTTACCTATTACAAAAGGGGTTTAGTTTAAATTTTACTGGGTTGTTAACTTCTGTTATGCTTTGGGCAGGTATTCCAACCATATTATTTGTACCAATGTTCTATTCAAAGATTAATGTATCAAAAAAACTGCTTATATGGGTACCAAGTTTGATATTTGCATTCCTTGCAATATGGATAATATACGCTTCGAAGTTTTCAATCTTCTTTATAATGGTTATAGCAGGAATTATAAACATCCTACGTTTCAATACTTTACTAAGTCTACCTGTGGAGATCATGCCAAAAGAACATTCAGGAGTTGCAGGTGGTGTTGTTATATCAGTTGGTTATATAGGGGCAGTAATTGGACCAAGTATGGCTGGACAAATTCTAGACATCACTGGAAGTTTCCAGAGTATTTTTATCATTTTGTCAGTGATATCCATAATAACAATGGGTTTAACTTTTTTAATCCCCACAACTGACAAAAACAAGATTTCCAATACATCAGGAAAATAAATCTTCATGATTTGAGGGAAAAGCCATCCTTCGAGAGGTTACTCAAAATGGAATAATCACAAGACTAGAAATAATGAAAAATAGGATATAAATACCGTTGTGAATTAGTTTTCCATATCTATAGTTCTTAATTTTTTATTTGTAAGGATAATTTTAACTTTTTTTACTTAATATATTTTTTTCTCTTTTCGTTTTTCTCAAATTGGTTGAGTATTTTTTTTATAATTAAATTTGATTATAGTGAAGTACCAAAAGTTTTNNTAAATTACGTTCTTAACTATAAATATTTACACCCACCTCAGTATCTTATGGCTATATCAACAAAGTGATACAAATTTATGACATAAAATCGCAAAAAATAATAACTTCTTAAATTATTTAGAAGTTATATAATTATTGTCTGCATACTCCTGTCTCAAAATATATTACTTAAAAATTATAAGGCTTTAAATGACCATATTTACAATTTTTGAATTTAAAATTAGATTATATGTTGATTGAACTCTTTATCCATTTTATATATCATTATATGGAACTATAACGAACCATTTAAATTAACTTCTTAAATTAAATTTATAAAAAGTTATGAGAATGGTGACGACGTTATTAAAATGGTTCTTCAAATCAGTTTAGAAGATAATGGAATGATTGAAGGAAGATCCTATACTGGCAGTTATATGGACTTAATATTTTAATTAACATCTTTAAGTAAGTTTATCTTTATTGAAGATCATAATATAAATATTATTAACATCTCGAGGTGTCAGTTTATGAAAGATGAAGTTTTTTTCAGTAAAGGAATGAAACCTGTCAAGGAGGACTATCCAGATCTTTACGATTTGAGTATTAGTTTAAATGATGTTTGTTACACTGGGAAATCTTTAGATTATAAAACTCAGAAACTTATAGCCATAGGAATCGCTGCAGCTGCATCCGACGATAGAGCAGTTAAAAAACAAATACTAAGTGGCATGAAGGAATTAGATATAACCACAGATGAAGTGGTGGATGTTTTAAGAGTTGTTCTTCTTTTAGCAGGCAAACCTGCATTTACCAAGGGTATGAACGCACTGTACAACATAAAAGAGTAAAAATCTTTTGACAAAATTTTGAAAGATTCTGATTAAATCTCAAACTTTTTTTTATATCCAATTAGGATAATATAATATTAATGATGTATTATAAAAAATGCTAGATTTAAATCAAAATTACTTCAAATAATTAAAATCAATAGAAGTATCCTACAAATTTAAAAGTAGTTTTGACTAATTACACCATGAAACTAGCATTTAATGTTGTTAGCATCATACTATTTATCGGTTTGATCATGTCTTTATTCATACCACCCCAGAAACGTAAACGCAAGCCAAGTATAGGTGGAGTTAGCACAAATATTTAAATCCTTAAAAATTATACTTAAAAAAGTCGTTTTGTACTTTTTTTCTAGATTTTATAGAGTATTAATCGTCCAATCAATTGAGCAAGGTTTAATTACAAAAATAATTGGATTTAGAATAGAAATAAAAGGATAAGAAGATCTCTAAGTGGATACTTAGCAGATCATAAATGTATGTTGCCTGCATGACTGTTGTTTTTATATCGTCTGCTTCACGGTCCATGTTTGCTAGAACTTCTTTAGTTCTTTCATGATTATTATCCTTAACATCTTTTAACCTCAAAAAATTCTTCTTAAGTCGTTCTTCCACCCGCATGGAAAATAATATGGCAAATATTGCCAATATAATTGAAGAAATGCTGGAAACTATGAATACTACAACTACTATATCAACCAATTCTCTCACCTATTTGGTAATACATACTACAAGTTATAACCAATTTAACTTATTTTTTTCTCTCAATAACTGATAATTACATCTTAATAAATATTGAAAAGAAAAGAGTAAATTTTTAATTAAACTTACATTTATGTTATTTTCAATCATTTATAGTGAAGTACCAAAAGTTTTACACTACTTGTCCAATTAAACCACGAAAAAGTGGTTTTAAGCGGGTTAAATACAAGATATTAATTGGACGCATATAGATTCAACAAGTTTAATAAATTTACGTTCTTAACTATAAATTAAAAATAGCAGTAAAATTTTGGATAATCGGTAAAATAAATAATTAATTAGTGGATACTTACCAATTATAAAAATATTTTGACTGCATACATGATTCAACCCATTTCTTCCTGATAACTCCGCCCATTTCCCCTCTTCCATGAGGCGTAGATTCCCACTAAACAAATAGTAGTGAAAATAATAAAGCATAAATGGATGCTTGATAGTAGGTTGGGATAGACTTCAGATGTTATTTGTACTCGGCCGATTAAGAGAGCAAATATAAGGGTGGCAATTCCCATACTCATGGTCTGACCGACGAGTCGCATGGTGCTCACAGTAGCTGAAGCCACTCCATATAACTTCTTCTGGACAGACCCCATTATGACATTTGTGTTAGGGGATGAAAAGAGACCAAATCCCAATCCCAGCACGGCCAAACTTATTATGATGGATAAAATAGCTGTGTTATTGCTCAAGAATATAAAGCTGAAAAGTCCCAGAGTGACTATAGCCATGCCCATAGTGGCAAGAATTCTAGCATCATACTGGTCTGACATACGGCCGGCCAGAGGCGCCACAATAACCATTATAATGGGCTGGGCCACAAGAATCAAACCTGAGGATAGTGGATCTAACCCTTTAATATACTGGAGATAATAGCTTAAAAGTAATGCAACAGCGAATGTGGCACTGTAATTAATTAAGGCAGCCAAACTGGAAAGGGTGAAGGTGATGTTTTGACTAAACAATCTCACATTGAACACCGGACTTTCTACCTTAAGTTCCCAGCGTAAGAAAATAAACATGCCAATTATTCCCAGAATTAACAGCACAACTCCCAGTAGATTGTTGAGGTCTGAAAACCCATACATAATAAAGAGCAATCCAATACTGTATAATACAGATCCAACTAAGTCGAATTTTTCACCTTGGCATTCGATCCATTCTGCTTTCAGTTTCCAAAATACAAGTAGAACAACTAATATCCCAAAAGGAACCATAAGGGCGAATAAACTTCTCCAACCCAAATACTGAGTAATTAAACCACCTAAAAAAGGGCCTAATGACATTCCTACATATACAGCCGCAACATTGATTCCAATAGCCCTTCCCCTTTCCTTCGGAGGAAAAACTGAAGTAATAATAGCCAGAGCAGTAACGAAAATCATAGCAGTACCAATACCCTGAATAACCCGAAATACAATCAAAGTTATAGCTGATGGCGCCAGAGAACAAAGCAACGAACCAACGGTAAAAATTATGATACCATAAGTAAAAATTTTTTTCCTACCGTGAATATCACACACCCTACCGAAAGGAACACTGAGTATAGCTGCTGTTAAAATAAATCCATACATAACCCAGTTAAGGATAATGGCATCAGCACCAAAGTTAGCCCCAATAGTAGGTAGAGCAATATTAACTGAGGTACCCATAAATGGTGTAAAAAAGGATGCTAAGCAAGCAACAAGCAGGGCAACCCGTTTTATTCCCTCATTTTCAGTACTGTTATAAGTAATTTCAGACATAATAGTTCCCATTGTAATTTAAAATACATAATACTTACATATTCCTAAAAATAATAAGTCAAAATTATGATTTTAAAACTAGATTTCGATGAATTGGATGATATGTGCAGTTTAATTAAAGAACATTTATAGTGCTATTATACGGAATAAAGAACAATTTATAAACGATTATAGATATTATGTTGATTTTTTGAAGTTACGTTTCTTTAACTAGTATAATTATTTAGGAATCACTAAAATGCCAGTAGTGAATTTTTGGACGTCTAAAATAAAATAAGTATAAAATTATTTTTAAAAAGATTTTACAGAAATTCTCTTAAATTATTGACTTATTAATGGTACCCTATTTACTATTTGTAAAGTTAAAATTTAGATTATATGTTAATTTGACTCGTTATTAACCTTATATATCGTTAATATGATGTCTATGACGAAACATATCAACATTGTTGATACAATTCTGCAATTCTCCCCTCGGGATACTCCCTAACTCACCCCCCCCATATACTCATCAATCGATTACAGTTGAAGCGAAGTTATGATTATTGATTATAACCTCTTGAGTATAGGCCTATAAGAGTTGATAAAAATTTTAGAAAATAGTTAAATTTATTGTATTTACTTACTTGAATCAAAATTATTATAAAAGACATATTTAACTAAAAAAAATCTTATAATAGACATTACGGATGAAAAGGAAAAATAGAATCTTTAACAGTTCATAATAGTAAGAAACATAAAAAGGTGAATAATTAATGCATGCTTGGAAGAACCCCTCAATAGTTGATAATTTTTTAACAAGAACAAGAGAAGCTAGACCTTTTGGAGTAGAACAACTTGATATATTACTCCGTTTAATTTCACAATCCCAATCATGTGTTAATAATTTTATTGACCTTGGTTGTGGAGATGGAATACTTGCAAATACCATATTGAATCAGTATTCTGATGCTAATGGATTATTGCTTGATTATTCTCCCAGCATGATTGATGCAGCAAAAAATCGGATGAATGCTTTCCAAAATCAGAAAATTATTCAATCCGATCTATCAAACAGTAATTGGCAAGATAATGTTATTAATAAACCAGAAGTGGTGGTAAGCGGATATGCAATTCACCATTTGAAAAACAGACGGAAATATGAATTGTTTGAAGAAATATTTAAAATATTGAAACCCGGTGGAATATTCATAAACATGGAACATGTCGCAAGCACAACTAAATTTGGGAATTCCCTTTTCAATGAACTTATAATCGATACACTCCATGCAAAATTGGAGAAGGAAGGTAAAAAACAGAGTAAAGCTGAGTTAATGAGAGAACATTTGAATCGACCCGATCAATACGAAAACATACTTCTCCCGGTTACAACACAGTGTGACTGGTTGAAAGAGATAGGATTCATTGATGTGGATTGCTTTTTCAAATGTTTCGAATTCGCCACTTATGCAGGAATTAAAACATCATAGTATATATTATATGCATAATCCCAAAACTGTCCAATGTTAAATGTAAACCAACCATTTATCCTATTATAAATTTTAGCAACATTTTATATGTGATCAAACACAGTATCTATAATTCGATACTTATCGAATTTGTAAAACATTATCAATAGAGAATTCAAATGGAAATTAAAAAAATGGCAAAAGTTTTCAAAGCCCTTTCCAATCCAAATCGCTTAAAATTATATCTGCAAATCGTTAAAGCACAAGAAATCAGTTACAAAACTGGCTGTGAATGTTTAATCAGTAATATTACCAAATCATTAAAAATTGGTGCACCTGCAATTTCTCATAACCTTAAAGAATTATCCAATGCAGAATTAATTTTTACCGAAAGGAAAGGCAAATTTGTAGTAGCAAGGATTAATGAGGTGATGGTTAACGATGCAAAAGAACTTTTAAAGACACATCAAAAATAAATAAATTTTTTTAAAATCTACAATTCGAAAGTTGTAAAAAATGATAATTATCAAATTAATGAAAAGAAATTCCCTTTCATGAGATTAGAGGATAATATTAACTTAAAATGGTGAAAACAATGAAAGATAATGAATTTTATTCTACAATATTCAAAGGAAATCAATAAGAAATTTTGATTTAAATTCTCTTAATGAAAATGAGCTTTCTGAAATTTCAAATTATCTTAAGGTTCTAAAACCTATGTTTAAAAATATTAAAACCGAAATAAAAATTGTAGAACCTAATAACGTAAAAAGAAGGATGATGAAAAAGGCACCTCATTATATCGCTATTTTTTCTGAGACAAAAGAAGGATACCTAACAAACATAGGGTTCATGTTACAGCAAATGGATCTTTTCCTTTCAAGAAATGGTATTGCAAGTTGTTGGCAAGCATTTCCCTCTCCAAAAAAAGAATTATTAAACAGTTCTAATTTAAAATTCATAATTTTTATGGCATTTGGAAAGCCACAAGATCCAGAGACAATGCATAGATCTAATATTGAAGAATTTAAAAGAAAACAATTAAAGGAAATAACAGACATTAAAAATGAAGATGAACTACTAGAAGCAGTCAGAATTGCCCCCTCAGCAGCCAACAGACAACCATGGCTTTTCACAGGCACTGAAAACCTTATAAATGCTTATTCATCCAAATCAGGATTCACAAACTTTCTTGTAGGTAAATATCCTCAAATGGATGTTGGAATAGCACTTTACCATTTAAAAGTTTCAGCAGAACATTTTGGTAAGAAAACTAAGATCTTATCAGATGAAACTGCCAAGATGAATGCCCCTAATGGAACAGAGTACATTGCCAGTATAGAACTAAAATAAAAAATTAAATTTGAATAAACCTAAATTGAGAATTTAAACCCAAAATATAAATTTTTTAATTTAATTATTTAGATTTATAGGAGAGTTTAAACTTTTCTACCATGCATCTACAATTATAATATTTCAGGAAAAGAAAATACAACCTCATACACTTAACTGATTGTAGTACAGCTATACAAAAATATTATTCTTACAACTGAATCTATAGATATAAGTTCATGCGGGATAGGACTTGCCAAGTTTTTAGTTTATGAAAATCAGGAAAATAGGAATACCCGAAGGATATAAACCATATTATACGGTTTCTTTAGGATATAAAACTTCAAATAAGAATCGCGCAATTGCTCGCCCTCGCAATCAAAGTGATCCGGTTGGTATAAAGTTTAGAAAAAGATATTTAATAATATAAAAGATAATATATATTAAATTGTTTGAAAGTTGGTGAAAAGATGGTAGAAATAAAATGGATGCCTATAATAATTGGTTTAGTCATCGCAATTATACTTGGTACAATCCTTGGAATTTTAACATCATGGGG
>PLXT01000128.1:0-4900 GCA_003151535.1 Methanobacterium sp. | reverse complement strand
TTTTAATAAAAGGTAAGAGTTAGATCAATAATTTAAAATACTATTTTTTTTCTATTTTTTAAATCCAAGTGTTTTGTTCATTGCGATTTTTATTATAATAAATATGAAATAGTTGGATGAAAAAAAGTTAATTTACGCTTTCTTTCCACTTTAAGAGTAATTCAAAGTATTTAATCAATCTAAAAAGCTGTAATTATAAAAATGAATAGATTTAGAATAGAAATAGAAGGATTTGAAGATCATCGAAGTGGATACTTAGCAAATCATGAAAATATGTTGCCCGCATTCTTACTTCTCAACGAATCTGTATTGGTTGCTATTAGATCATGACCCATAGGATAGAGTCCATATGAGAATAAAATTAATAAAAAGATTTTAAAAAAAATAGAAATAAAAATAGTAAGTATATTATTTGGCTACCATGACTTCTGTAGATTTTATTACGGCTGAAACAGTGTTTCCTGGTTTAAGATTGAGTTTTTCTACTGATTCTTTGGTTATGATGGCAGTTACGAGTTGTGGAGATTCAATTTTTATTTTCACATTAGCCATAACAGCACCCAATTCAACATTTTCAATCTTACCTTCAAAAACATTCCTTGCACTAATCTCCATAATATCACCTCAATTTAATATTATGGAATTATTCATACAAAAAAAATGTCGAACAATTAACTAATAGAAATTTATTATTTTAAATTAATAAAAAGATTTTATTATTGAGTTATATTCGTTTTTTGTATTCTAATTCTTTAAATTTGATTTTAAATTCTGTTCCAGGGCTTCTGTTGATTGTGAGTTCACCATCAATTTGTTCAGTTAAATTATTTACCAGTAGAAGACCCAGAGTTTCTATGTTGTTAAAATCAATATCCTCTTGTAATCCTATACCATTATCACGGATGATAAGTTCATATTTATCATCTACAGTTTTGAGTGAAACATAGATTTCTCCTTTCATTCTTTTGGGGAATGCATATTTTAAACTGTTAGATACCAGTTCACTAATTATTAAACCACAGGGAACTGCAGTTTCCATGTTTAAAGTTACATCTTCTACTTCAAATATTGGTTTAATATTGGTGTTTTCAACATTGTAGGAATAAAATAAGTTTTTAACAAGGCTTTGAATGTAATCAACAGAATTTATATGGGTTATATCGTCAGACATGTACAGTTTTTCATGTATCATTGCCATGGATTTAACCCTGTTTTGGCTCTCTTTTAAGACATTCACCACTTCTTCTTCATCCACGTAATTAATTTGTAGATTAAGTAAACTGGAGATGATTTGCATATTATTTTTTACTCGGTGGTGTATTTCTTGAAGGAGATTATTTTTTTCTTTTAATGATGATTTAATCTTATTATTGGCTATTTTACGTTTGGTTATGTCTAAAATTGATGCTAATTGTTTTTGTGTGCCTGGAATGCTAACTATTGTTATTAGAAGATCTTTTATATTTCCTGATTTATCTTTTACCTTTGTTTCATATTCTGTTGGATGTGCTATGGGATCATTTCTTAGAGCATAATAACCTTTTAATCTCTTTAAATCTTCTTTAACCACCAATTCAGTCCATTTTTTCTTTCCTTCTATTTCTTCCTTTGAAAATCCAATTATCCGTTCAGCTTCGGAATTGACCCTTGATATTGTCATATCTTCTTCAATTAGAATAATGGCAGTTCCAGTATTTTCGAAAATAGTCCTATAATATATTTCACTCTCCCGAGCGGCATTTTCTGCTATTTTACGGTCGTTTATTTCCTTTTCAGCTGCAGTAATGAGATTGTTGTTCTCGTTTAATGTTATAAGTAGACGAATAATTACTAGAAAAATAATGAATCCTACTCCAAGTTCAATGAACTCTAAATTTGGATCTATGAAGTTGTCATTAGCCCAAATAAGTAGTGTAAATGCTATTAATACCCAAATAAGGGTTAGATAAGATGTTAAATTAGATCTCTGGAGCCAAATTCTTATTTGGAAGAATCTTTGGAAGTCGAATTTTTCTCTACTAGCTTGTAAATAGGCTGCTAATCCAACCAAAATAAAACTTAATATCCATCCAGTATCCAACAAGCCACCTGATATGTAGGTTTTTTGTAATGTTTGAAATGCGAAAATGGTGTCAGTAAAGATCAAAACTAAAATACCCATACCCAAAAGCAGGGCGGGGCCATAATTCTCTTCAACCTTGCTGTAAAGCAGCCTTAATAATACAAAAAGGAGTAAAAAATCTCCAACTATGTAAATTACAGATACAATAGCAGCAAATAAGTTTTCTTGGTTGTTTAAGGTAGGTATAATTAAAAAAGTCCAAAAAATAAGGCCAAGAGTTATAATTATAATTCCCATGTCTATAAATATTTTAAGTTTTTCAGTACGGGTAAATGAAAATCTTGGTAGATAATAGATACTAATAGCAAAAATAGGATAAAATATTAAATAAAAAACATTAGCTATAGAGGGGAAGGGGGTTTGATGGAATCCAATTTCCATTATTGTCCATGAAATATCTCCTATCGCATAAATTATAAATGCAACGGTCATGATCATCCAGGCATTCTGTACTCGTCTACCTTGAGGGGCAGAACGTTTTGCTGCATAAAACAAAGTTGAAATAACTAATAAATCTATTACAAGTGAGGCAATATCTCCAAAAAATATCCGTTCAACTGAATCGTTTCTCAACAATATTGTAATGAAAATAAAACTAATTACAATGATAAAAGCTAAAATAAAAATATTTTTAAGAGATATTAAAGTTTCATCATCCATAATTAATCTCATTTTCTGAGTAATTTATTCAATCTAAATAATAATATTTAATTCCGAATAATAATATCTATATAAAAGCTTATTAATTTTTCATTAAAAAAATAGAATTAGTCCAAAAATAGATCTAAATTTTCAACCAGTGCATTTTTTTGCGTAAGTTCAACTTCGTTAATC
Source organism: Methanobacterium sp. (assembly GCA_003151535.1). Lineage (GTDB taxonomy): Archaea > Methanobacteriota > Methanobacteria > Methanobacteriales > Methanobacteriaceae > Methanobacterium_B. Next base: position 1,944 of record PLXT01000128.1, on the reverse strand, counting down.
CGAACTATAATGATGTAGGTCGAGGACATTTAGAGTAATTAACCTTATGTAAACTATTGACTTTGATAAAGTATTTTGCCTGCATTTAGTATTCATGATTATGGAATGGTTAAATATTACGTTGAATTGTTTAGTGGTCCATAGTAATATAACAAAGTATTATAAATAAGCAGTTATCTACCAGAATAAAGTACATAGAAAGTTTACATATTATAGTGAAGTAACCCAAAAGTTTTACACTTACTTGTCCCAAGTAAAACCGGGAAAAAATGGTTTTAAGCTGGTTAAATACAAGATATATATAGTTGGACGCATGAAATTCAACTAGTTTAATAAATTTACGTTCTTAACTATAATAACATAATATAGAAAAATCAAATTAGTTTTAATTAATTTTTTAAAATGTATTGTGATTGTTATAACATTAAATATTTTGAACTAATATTCATATGTGATGGATAGATGATTATATAAATAAAAAATATAATAAAATTAAAATTTTCTAGAATTTATAAATTAAAGGATGGTTATCATATTTTGGTAAAATTAAAAAATAAAGGATTACTCTACAAATTAAGTTTATTTGTATTTGTTTTTGTTTCTATTAATTTAATCTGTGCTGGAAGCGTTTTTGCCGCAACTCAAAATGCTACTAATACGAGTAATATTATTCCACAGACTAATTTAACTCAAATGAACAATAATATTACCACAAATACACAAAACACAAACAACACAACCACAAATACGCTAAAAACAAGTAATGTTACTGATCAAGAAAATTCTACATTTCCGATCAAAGGTTATTACATCAACCCTACTGACACACCAGTAACTACCATCAACCCAGCTATACTGAAAGATCAGAAAATAACAGATATATTTGTATTAACAGATCTTAATAATCCTGAAAACACACTAGAACCTTTTATAACAAAATTTGCAGGTACTGGAATTGGTGTTTATGCCTGGGTAGAAGCCTTTAAAGATTATAATGGAAATTGGTATAATCCCGAGTATAATATTACTCTTAAAAATGAGATAATTATTGATATAAACTCTATCGCTACTAATTATAATGTTAATGGGGTAATGTTAGATTACCTTCGTTTCCCTGGTACGGCATATAAATACCCTAACGCCACTGCTGATGTGAATTCTTTTGCTGCAACAATAAAAAATAATATAACTTTCATTAACAATGAGAAAATTCCGGGTAAGCCTAAAATATTATTATCAGCCACTTTAATGCCCGAAGGTCCAGTTAATGATTATTATTATGGGCAGAATTACAATCTATTATCCAATTATTTAGACTTTTTATCTCCTATGATCTATGTAGGAAATTATAATGAAACCACTAGTTGGATAGGCACTACAACTCAATATATTAAGGCACAAGCTAATGGTAAACCCGTAGTAGCAATATTACAAACCTACAATTCAGATGCAAATCCAACACCAAGAACAACAAGCCAGTTAAATTTAGATATTGATACTGCACTTGTTAACGGTTCATATGGTTACGAACTTTTTAGATATGGTTTAGTAGCCAGTGATTTCACAGGATACACGCCACTCCCCACAGTAAAAACAATAACACCCGCTAACAATGCAGTTAATGTACCAACAAATCAGGTTATTAAAATAACATTCACCGAACCAATACATGCAGGTACCATGTGGATAGAACTCAAAAACAGCATAGGAGTATTAATACCCATAACAACAAGTAGCAGTAGTAATATTTTGACTATAAATCATAAAGCACTATTAACTAATGGAAAATATACTTTGACTTTGCATACCGGTAGTATAACTGACTTGGCTGGTAATCCACTCGCACTATGGGGTAACAGCTTCACAGTTGACAGCATACCACCAACAGTAAAAACAATAACACCATTAAAAAATGCAACTAATGTACCAACAAATCAGGTTATT
>PLXT01000064.1 GCA_003151535.1 Methanobacterium sp. | reverse complement strand
TAAGATTAACCAATTTTTTTTGAAACAACAATCAGTGCAGGTTGACTATTTAGTAGCATTCCTTGTTTGAACCATATCCATATTTTAGTCTAAAACCTATTTCCCAAATAAATTCTCCAATAGGCATTAACTCATCTTCTTTTAGAATAATTTTTAATCCATAGTTCATAATTCGCTGAGCTATCCTTCCTATAAATGTTGAATTAGTTCTCATAATCGTCCCCACTTTCAATAATTCCTGCTTCCACCATCTCTTTGATGATCTCCCATACTAAATCATATTCAATACCTAACTTTTCAGAGATTTCAGAAGGGTAAACATCACCATCAAAACCTTTGAAAAATTTACATATATCTTCTTTGGCTTCTTCTTTGGTTAAATCCCTAATATAGATAGTTTTAACTTTATGACTATTTCTAACGCCTTGGATTAGGATATCTGATTTTGTACTCATAGGATCACATATTGACAATGATTCTTTCCAATTTGTGGGGTTGAAGTATCTTGGATCTGTTCAGTTGGACTTCTTAAATCCACAGTTGAACTACAATTAGGACAAAAATGAAGGATTGTGGAATTATATTCATGTCCACAATTTGTACATTTGACTATTATTTGTACACTCATTTGACTACCTCTTTATCTGTCTACTTTGAAGAATAGATATGATTTCTGACTTACTATGAGTTTTAAACCATTTTCCCATTCCGTTCTAGAATAAATTATAACTCCTTTAGTTGGATCTGCTATTTTGAACTGGCCAGTTTTAATATTTATACCTACAGGATAAACATAATGGCCATAGGCATTAAGCCAGTAGGTCGGCCATCCTTTAGTGTTTCCATGTGCTATGATGAAAATATTCTTATCTACGAGTGCTGAAGCTATATCAGTTAACCCTATTTCACTAACTCCTTTCTCATAACATTCGCCTTTGAATCCTTTGAGTTCCATTTCTTTTAGAAATGCCTGTTCTAGCCCCGCATGAGATGTTCCGCTTGAAGTTGNNTTGAAGTTGTACCTGCATATTTTTCTAATTCTACTTGACGATCTCCACTTCCAGGGAATAGTTCTGTTAATCCCATACTCATACTGGTAGGTCCACAATCATAACCATTTATTTGATGAAAATCAGTAAAACTTGGTACATATCTCCATCCATCGTCAACAGGTGTAGGTGGGAATAATAGGTTCCATGTGTTGTTGCCTATGCAACCATATTGTTTTATTCCATGATCTTTCTGATATTTATTTACAGATGCTACCATCATAGGGCCATAACTTGAATCCAATTTACCAGAATAATATCCTAATTGTTGAAGTTTAGTTTCAACTTGTAGAACCTTTGCACCTGTAGATCCTTGCCCTATAAAACAACTTGCATCAAATTTAAATAATCCTTTTAAAAAAGAAAGAATGAACATAATATTTATCCTCCTAATTTCTTTAATGCATCTTGAACTATTGTAAGAGCTTGTTTCTCATATTTACTAGACGATTTTTTCATTATAGGAATCGCTTGATTAAGATCCACAATTGCTCCAGCCACATCCGGAGACCCATTGGGAGGTATCGGAGTTGAACTAACAGTTAAAGTGTTATTTCCATTACTTGCTGCAAAACTAGAATCTCCTGCAAAGTGAACCGTAATTGGATATGTTCCAGCTTTTTGAGTTATACTGTAAGGCAAACTGGCTTTACCAGTACTATCTGTTATAGCAGTTCCAACAGCCACGCCACCAACACTGAAATTAACAGATTCTCCTGGTAAATATTTTGTATTATCTGTTTCAATCACTTCAGCTGTAAGTATAACTTTAGCTCCAGTTTGTCCACTTATAGGATCCACAGCAACATGAGTAGGTAAAGTTGTTACAGGTGCAGGTGGTTGATTNNACATACTTCTTAAAGAATGCAAGGGTCATTCCAATGATCTTATCCCATGTATCAAGATAGAATATGCCATCTTTATATCCGACTATTACAGCAGATCCATAGAGCGGTACATCATGAGCTCCTTCAATTTTTGCATTTTTGGTAACATCCCATATAACAACTCCGCCAGCGTTAAATTGTGTCATGGCCGAATCTGGGAATTGTATACCTACTGTAACATCACTGTAAAGGTACATTGCTTCTTTAACTTCAACAAGATTTGTGATATCTAATTCTAGATAAGCCCCTATTTTATGGCGTTTTCCAGATGCATCTAATATACCAGTATTTTGAGCATATTTAAGCACATCTAATATGACACATCCATTATCATTTGCTCCAGTTTTGGGATTGTATCCTGTTAATACGCTGTAATCGGAGATTGTTTCTTTACCTGTGATGGTAATTGGGTGACCACCTTCCTTATTCCATAATATGGCTGTATGTCCCCTATCTGAAAAAGTACAGCAGCCAGCCCCTTGAAATCCTTTGAAAACAGTATCATCAGGACCATTTCCGAGCATTCCTGCACCATCAGAGATAAGATCATGATGTCCAAAATTAGTAGGGACGGTAATTGTACCTGCAACATTCTGATTATATTTATTATACTGTAGTGTTCTGTAATCGTGCTTTTTTCCATTTTTACCTAATTTAAACATGTTTTTAATCATCTCCTAATGTTTTGAATCGTTTAATGCAAATATAAAGTGCAATTAAAAAAATAATAGTCCAGATATAGCTACAGGTTAAAACTGATGCAAATGTAGCAAAACCAAAAATAAAACCGAATATAAAATAGAAAATCAATTTAAAAATCGTAGATTTCAGATATATAACACCTCCAGAAAAAGAGTAATAATCAACTTCAAATAGAACATTCAATATAATAAAGAATTAAGGGCAGGACTAAATGTTTTTACAGACACCAGTTTCAATACCATTATCCCTCCCAGGATATTAATTGAAAGTAAGTCCTGTCCTTACCTTATTTCTAAAATGAATTAATAACATAAATTCTAAATACGATCTTCACCAATATAATAATAGGAGTAAGGGATGTTTTTCTCTCTAATTTTTTAACAATTCAAATAAAAATTGGTCCCAAAAAAAGGTGAGGGAAACTCTCTTACTTCTCATATATAAAAATAGATAATTCTAAATACGATCTTCACCAATATAATAATAATGGGCAGGGAGAATGTTCAATCAATTTATAACCAAAATATCTCTTTGTTTTTTGTGTTTATGAAATTTTGAATAAAATCCCTCTCCCTGCCCTTTACCTTCTAATTTTAGAATACACTAATTAAAATCTTATTTTGATAAGAACAAAAATAAAACAGAACTTCAAAAAAAAGAACAATAAAAAGTTATTTAATTATCTGGAGAAGTAGGTATTACTGGAGCCTGTGAAGTACCATTTATTGGATCTTCATAATTTCTGTAAGGAGCATTTGCCCATATATTGGAATCATTGTCTGTACTTGTGGAATTATTATCGTCTGCTATGTTTGAAGCGACTCCATCGGTTTTAGCTGGTATATCATCAGTCATTGCTGGTGAATCTGTGACCTTTGCGTTATCTTTACCTTCATTGACTGTACTATCATTTCAACAGGAGTTTGAGATCCGTTTACTGTTGTTTGATTTGTATCATTTGAGGATATTTCATTTTCTGCTGCTATCGGTGTTACTATTAATCCGAAACAGATTAATCCAATTAACCCCATATATTTCCTTTTCATTATTTTACCCCTTATTTAAGCCATAACTTCTTTTAAATGAGAGACTAAGGCTGGTTCATTCATATTTGCATTATAGGAAGCTGAATGAACTGCATGATAATCTTTAATGACTGTATTTGCTAATGTACCATCACAGTATCTTTTTGTGGTTACTCTAATTTCTGTTTTACTTATTGTTTGAAATTGAACAGTCATTTTTTCAGTTAAAGCATAATGCCAAGTATTCCCAGATTTAACATATATTTTATTAGCAATCACTGATAGAAAAACTTTGACTTTCATATATAGGAATACTCATGTTATCTTTGGAATGTGTTCCAAAAATACATTTAAAAGGAAAACTTATCGTTACATGGCTGGTCAAGGTCTACTTCAGTATATGAGGGATCTGTATTGAATACCATATTTAAAAAAAATAATATAAACAATACATACTTTTCCTTGATAAGTATAGCTGGACTTATTTTACTTTTAGTACTGGTTTATTATTCACCTAATACTAATATTGTATATTCAAACCAGAAACAACTGATACTATCTGTTTTTATAGTTATCTGTAGTTTAGGGATGGTTGCAGCTGTTTCCCCTTCACGGTGTTCAGGGTTTATAAGTCCAAAAAAGTTTCAAAAACCCAAAAAAATAGGCAATGAAAAAGAAAATGTAACAGAAAATATTAAAATAAGATTTAAGGGACACCATCCTAAATGTAATGATTTTAATAACCATAGATATAGTTTACTTGGAAGAACATATTGTGCTGGCTGTAGCGGCCTTTTTATAGGTGCTTTTATATCTGTTATTGGAACGGTTATCTACTATTTTTATGGAATTGATGGTGTTGGAAGTTTAATATTTTTCATTGGATTTATAGCTGTTCTAATATATTTGCTACAGGATCTGCTTTTAAATATAGATCTGAACATTATGAAATTTTTTTTAAATATGATTCTCGTTTTAGGTTCTTTCATGTTACTAATAGGCATCATTGAATTAAACAACAGCATATCTGTACAGCTTTTTTTTCTTGTACTAGTTTTTATTTGGATCCTAGCAAGAATTACTAGTTCTGAAAAGAAACATTATAAAATATGTAGTGAATGTAGCAAGGGATCATACTGTATTTACAGATAGATCCAAACTATTAGTCGTTTATCTTTAGTAGTCCCTATCTTCTACGGGCATAATTGGATATTGCGCCGGCTATGATTAGGATACCTACTATCACTATTATTATGGGCCATACGTATCTCCATATAGCAACTCCATAAAATGCTGAAACACCAAATAGGATTAATAGAATTCCAAATAATAATCCAACAATCATGCCCCCATTTGGAAGTCCGAAACATTCATTTCTATGACGATATCTGTGGTCATGGCGGTGACGATATCTTCCATCCCGATCATCACTGTCTTTAAGTGATGAACCACACTTAGAGCAGTATTCTGCATTTTCTTCATTCTTGGTTCCACATTCATGACAATAAACCATATAAAATCACCTTAAGATATTATATATTTTTATTGATAAATGATTTTCTAATAAATGAAATATTATCATTAATTTTCTAAGAATTGGATTAAAAAAAATAGTTTAATAAAAAGAATTTACTAAAAAATTAAGATTATTATAAGATCAGTTTAATAATAATTAATATATATTATAGCCCTGAATATAAGAGGAAAATTTGTCATTAGACTTTAAACCTCTTAAACAGACAAATAATCAAGAAAAATTATCTTTTAACTCCTCTTCCCCTTTTACTTCCTAATTTCTTATAACCCCTTTTTTGCCGAGTTCTCTTGTTAGTTCCTGCTACTTTTGCCATTTAATTCAACTCCTTATTTTATAATTTTAATTATTTAAAAACCTTGTACTGAAACACCTTTGTAACAGTACACAAAATGCTTTTTTAACCAAATAAGGTCAATATAGCTTCTTATCGGTATTATTGATATGTGATCTAAATATTTCTATTAAAGATCTCCAATATACTATTCATTAGATTAATTCTCTATATAACTTTAATTAATTTAGTTATATTTATTGGAAACATAATTTTAATAGAAAATCTATTTAAACTGAAAAGGATATTCGAAGATTTAGAACCATAAATAGTGTAAGAATAACATCATATATAAGATTTTACAGTCATTAAGTAGAAGATCAGAGTTTTAATGATAAAATGGTATTAAAATAATTTAGAAAGTTGTATAAATAGTTCTAAAATAGAATAGATTTTTTCGTAATTATTTTTAAAATCTAAACAGATTAACTTTCACAATGGTGAATTGAATTTGTTAGTTGATGTTCATACTTTTTTTTAATAATGAATTTAATTTAATTTTGTATGATTAATAGTCTTGTAAGTTAAGAATAATGATATTCTTTGTTGATTTTCAAATCTGATTATGTTAAAATACTGGATCTTACTCTTAAATATTATGGTAACTGTTTTATTGTTAAATGTACATATTTCTTCTTATAACTTTATTGATTTGTATCAATTCACAATAGCCTATTAAAAGTTTAGGAGACTTTTAAATTAAACCAAAATATTATTAACACTGCTCTTATTATTTGGATTAACGCTTATATTAAATTTTGGTAGTGTATCAGCTGTAAATTCTAATAATACAACACAGCAATCATTATCCATAAACACCACCCATGTAACTCTCAAGACCACCATAAAAGCATCTGCTTCTACAGCATCAACAAAAACCATAAGGGTGTTGATATATAATGGAAATGGCGCAGGTACAACCTATGTTAATGGGATAATATCTGCATTATACGCTGCAAACACTAAAAATCTCGTACCAGGATATCGTTTCTCATATTCTACTACAAAGACCCTTACATCGGCAAAACTATCTAACTATGACCTACTGGCCATGCCTGGAGGCACCAGTGGAAAAACTTATTTAAACAGTATCAGTGCTTCTTTAATTAGAAATTTTGTTTCAAGCGGTCATGGTTACCTTGGAATCTGTGTGGGAGCTTATGCTGGCTCCAGTTATGTGAATGGCCTCTACTCTGCTTGGGGGTGTTGCACCAAATGTGCGTTGTAAAGCAGTTTCACGTACAGGGAACATAAGAATTACCATGACCAGTTCTGGAAGTAAACTACTAGCTACCAGTGGCACAATTACACTCGCCTACTACAACGGACCTGCAATGTATCAATATGGTGGTAGTATCATAACATTTGCAACCTACACAGACAAAACCAACGGTTATCAGAGATACGGGGCCATGGTAGGAGACACCTACGGTAAGGGAAGATCTGTTTTAGCTGGACCTCATGCAGAATTATCTCCTCAAAATCCATTTTTATTAGCTAAAATGATAATATGGGCGGCTAATATAAGATCAGTTCCAGCAAATAGTTTTACAATGACCCAAATAAATTACGTCTCTAAATCTGTTAAGACATACTTTGAAACCAACCATGAATTACCCAACTACATAACAGTTTCAAATAAACAGATAACAACTTCGCAATTTTTACTACTGCAAATATCCGACCTTTTAAATATTCAGCGTGGATCAACCACACCAATATCTCTTAAATCCGTTACAAATCCCATTAAAGTAGTTAACACATATAAAACAGGAAATATAACAGAAAGAGAATATTTAAGTATTGCTACAAGATTAAACAGTTATATTAACACCTATAAAAAGGCACCATCCTATTCAACAAGCTCGCTAGGAAATATCAAATTTGAATCCGTAATTTACATGTTCTCAAGGATATTGATCTATTATGCAACATATAATAGATTGCCGAATCTGATTTCAATGACCAACTACACATGAATCCGTTTTATTCTACGAAACAAAGATAGGTTTTACTAGATCCAAAAAATGATGCAGAGACAAAACACGGATATATGTAATATAAAAAAAGGATAATAAATAGAGCATTAAATTCCTCAAATAGTAATAATTAACTTCAAATATAACCTCTTACTCATGAAGGATGAGGGCTAATAAACCCCCCAAAGTATGTTATTGAAAGTTAATGTCCTGCCCTCAACCCCCCAATATAAAATTAAATCCTTAAATTCTATATAAATTATATAATTTAAATCAAAAAGTCGATAAAAGATATTTATCCTATTTTATCTAAAATCCAGTACAATAGTTGATCATTTAAATTTGTAATATTAAATTTACAACTAGACTTCAAAAAAATAGTATAAAATCCAATTTGTAATTACTAGTTAACCAATTCAATAGTTAGGAGGTAGATGTTATTTTCTACAAAACCAATTTTGCCGTGATTGGTTCCCCAAATATAGGAAAATACACTCTGCCTCTATAATTAATTATTCATCCAAACTATCCTGAGATTTGATTTAATTGGAATTACTTTTAAGTTCTTCTATATGCTGTTGTTTGTACAATGCTAATTGTATGGAAGTGTCCAATCCAACATCATCAGAGGGTTTGAGTATAAATCCTGATGGTAAAGTTGTTGCCGCTCTTTTTAATGTCTTGTTGTCATAATAAGCTGTTATATATATGATGGGTACATTGTTATGGGCTTGTATTTTTTGAGCTGTTTTTATCCCATCTAAATCCCCTTTTAATACTACATCCATAAGCACAACATCGGGTTTTGTTTCATTGGATTTTCTTATAGCATCTTCCCCATTACTCACAATATCGAGTACATTATAATCCATATGTTCCAATCTTTCTTTAATATCTCTCACAACGATACTGTAATCTTCTACTATTAAAATTTTAGATTTTAATGTTTTTTCATACACCCAACCAAGCCCCACATGTTGAAATCTGCATATCATATAATGATAATGGTAATACATTATATAAATTTATCCCCCAAAGATGAAACTGAGATAGTTAAATCATTATTTTTTGGAATAGAAATATCAATATAACAAAGATTTAAAAATTCATACATTTAAGAGTATAACTTCCCATTACATCATGCTTGAAGCCATTATTGATCAAAGAAATTTTTTTTAACTGTAAAAGAAAAATAAAAAAAATTTTAAAATAATTATTTAGTCACCGAATTTAATCATTTTTTTAGGCTCAAAATTGGTTTCCATTGTCCAAAAATAAGCTTCACCTTTAGCTATACGGAAAATTACCAGATCAGGATGGTCAAATGTCATTCCAAATTCTTTAAGGAATGGTCTATCTTCTAAAACCTGCTTTTTAAGGAGAATATCATCTATAAATTCAATTTCTCCTGCAACTCTCATCATGATGCCCGATTGTTCGCCTGGCTGGAAGAAACATACCTCCACTTTAGGATTAGCTTGAAGTTGTCCGTGCATATCTTTAGCAGCACCTATTTGAAAATTAAATCCTTTTTTATCTGCAAACCAAAAACCTAATGCCCTAACACGTGGTTGATCCCCATCAACAGTTGCCAAATAACAAACAGGTGTTGTGTTAGCAAATTTTATACAGTCATCAAAATCCAATCTATCACTCCCCAATTATCTAACAAAAATTCAAGAAATTATTAATTATTTATGTATATTTGAATTAATAATTTTATCCATTCAATGATTAAAATATTTAACATATATCAATCTCATAATATAGGTAATTAGGAAATTATTACTATTAACAGAAATTTTAAATAATTAGCATACCATATAGTAGTAATGGTGATATTATGAACGATAGTACTATGGGAGCAATTACATTTGTATTAGGTGTTGTTTTAGCCATTCTGGCCTTTGCCGTACCGGGACTATTTCACTGGCTATTTTGGCTTGTTGTAATAATATTGATAGTTTACGGACTTTACATGTGGCTTATTAAGAAATAATTATAGGTTTTTTTAGTCTATAACTATTTTTTCTTTTTCTTCTTAAATCTTTAAAATCCCACTTTTAATTAACAACGAGTACGGGACAAATCGCTTCCCTAACAACTCTTTCGGTTACGCTTCCTAGCATGAAACGATCAAGACCGTGCCTACCCGAAGCACCCATCACAACAAGATCTATCTGTTCCCTTTTGATAGATTCGACTATCTCAACAAATGCTTTGCCCTCTTTAATTTGGGTTGTTAATTTCGTATTTTTACACATTCCATTACACTGTTCCGATTCTAATTCCTGTTTAAACGATTTTACTGCAGTTTCTCCCTCATCCCTTAATTCATCAAATATAACCTCGCTGTAATTAGGTAACGCAGATATTTGAGGATAGTAAGGTTCAATCACATTTAATACAATTATATCTGCACCACTAACATCAGAGATCCATATAGCATGTTTACCTGCCCTTTTCGCATTTTCAGAACCATCAGTTGGTAATAATATTCTATTGTACACTACATCAACCCCCTAATCAATTACTTTGGTTTATTTAAGTTAAAATCTATTTAATATTATACTATTTGGAAGATTTAACAATATAACAACATTTTTCTGAATTATAAACCATTCATATTCTTATTATATTTTTTTTATTATTAGAAATTTTTTATAAATATTTTAAAGTTAATTTTTGATTAAATCGGTTGATAATTAATAATTCCACCTTGATGTGATAATGCCCCACATAGCATTACTCATTATAATATTTCATCAGTTTATGGAGTATGATAATATTTTGAAGATTTATTTATTGAAAATTGAGTATATGGGTAAGATTTGGGTTAAATTTGGGAAAATCGATTTAAGTACCTAAAAGTAAGTTATAGTTGTGAGGTGTGTATTTCGCCTACATACCTCATTATTACCCTGGTATCGCCTCCAATTTTACCAGGGATAATAATTTTTTTTAAATACTGGAAGATTATTTTGATTAAATTATAATATAATTTGGAATTCAAATTGATTTTGTTATTTAAACTTGTAAAAAAGTAACTGACATAAGAGATATAATAATAAATATCTATAGTGGAGTTGAGTTATTATGAGATTTAATAAATGGACTGCAATGAGAATATGTAAACGATGTTATACCTCATTTATTCCCAATGAAACTCAGCGAAAACGTCACAATACCTCTTATTGTACTCAATGTTCTGAAATCATACTAAAATTAGATAAAGAAACTGATGAATCAATAAAAAAAAATAAAAAGATTTTATGATCTAATTCTGTTTATCATCAATCCACCAATTATATTAAGTATACTAACTCTGCAGGCAAAATAGGAATTCCTGTCTTTGCATAGGTATTTCAGCTTTTTGTGGATCTTCATTTGTAGTCACCATTGTGGTTGGTGTGTTATTATCGAATCTCCTAAAGATAATGGTCCAGATTCATATATCCCATATTCAATCTGTATATAAATGTATTGAAATTAATAAAAGCTGATATAAAGTCTTAATTTGTAAAATAAAGACCAAAAATGTAATTTATGTCAGAATGGGTTGTTATTTTTAACATGTCTCAATATTCAATACCTCTAGAAAATAAAACTCCATTTTAACAATTTATAGGTGTCATTGTTGCCTAAAATTGGGCTTATCTTTCTAAATTTGCTAAAAAACTATACAATAACTTAAATTAGTTGTGTAACTCAACTAATCTGTGTTATTAGAGATTTGTCCATAATATTTACCAGTATTAACGTGACTATTTTTATAGTCTATATTTAATAAGCCGTTATTGTAGTAGTATTGGAGTTCCGAAGAATGCATTAACTCAAAATTTCTGTAGGGGCTGTTTAAATAAGGGAATATCATCCCGGTAATTGTATAAACATAAGCCGGAATAGTTCCATAAGTTTTTTCAAGTATCTGGAAATATAATGGGAATCCACAGCCAGGAGCAAGAATAGGATTATCTGTTCTTACGGTTCCATGATAAACCGTTGGGATTGCACCCTTTTGACCGTGTTGTTTGGCTAATGTATAAACATGGTTCATCATAGCATCGTATGAGTTATAGACCACACCATCTGACATATACTTATACCTTCCATCAGGCACCCCAAATAAAGCAACTTTTATCGAATCTAAAAGATTTATCTGGCTCAAACTAGATGAACCTCCTCCTTGAGTATCAATAAAAGCAACTTCAATGATATATACGCCATTTTGAGTGTTAGAATTGGGTGTATCCTGTTCATAACTATTGTATGTTGAACTTCCAGCAAAATGAAGAACCAATGCACATTTTGATCCAGTTTTCTCAGCATACTGTGCTAAAAGAACGGAGTGAGGATGACCCGGATACATATCGGGATTTTCAAGTTTAACAAATGAGAGTCTGCCTAAAGGAGCTATTGGGCCGAGTGAAACAGCTACAAAAGAATATGCTAAAATTACTGCTAATACAAGTATTGCGACAACCGACCATCTCATTTTATCACCTAAACATGAAACATAATAATTATGATTATAATTTTATTCCAACATTTTAACATATAAAAATGATGAAAAATATTCTTTTATTCTCAAATTAGTTGTATAAAATTTTCATTAAATAAATTTGAGTGTTATTAATGATAATTACATCAACTGAGTATAATAATATTCCCCCAAAAATTGATTAACATCATAAATCAAACCAATCAGGGAATTAAAAAAATATGTAATATCTAAAACAAACCACACTTTAAATTAATGATTTATTTAAAATATAAATTTTTCATATAAAAAAATAAATAATACGGAACCCAATAATATAGTATGAACCTAAAATACAAATTGATCCTACCAATTATGGTTCTCATAATGATAATGATACCATTAAACGTATACTCCGCTGTTTCAGGAAACAACAGTACACAAAATAGTACAAATTCTTCTCTTTTAGATAACAATAACCTTTCCCAAAACAATACTACTCTTTTAAATGTCCCATATGTAAATCAACCCTCAAATTTTACTAGTGGACCAACATCACTTCAGGCTGTTCTATCATATTATGGATCAAATACCAATCTAGATGAACTAATAAATATGACCAACAGTACACCAGAAAATGGGACATTACCCGGAGCTATAGTACAAACTGCAAGTAATTTAGGATTCAGTGCAGTAGAAAAAGAAAATATGACCCTTGAAGACTTGCAAATGTATGTTATTCAAGGAAAACCGGTCATAGTAGATGCCCAAGCATGGATAAATAACACAACTAACTCTCAGAACTGGACTGATGATCAAAACAACAGCCATTACATGGTAGTAATTGGAATCGACAATACAAATGTATACTTTGAAGATCCAGCAATTCTGGGAAGCAGGGGCTATATACCCAATCAAGAATTCCTAGATAGATGGCACGACACATATGAAGACTCGACAGGAAATAAAACCACAAATATCCATTTAGGGATTATTATAACAGGAAAACAATCAGTTTCATTTCCATTAATTACAAGAGTTAACTAATTAATCTAACACAGATACTATGCTTTTGATGCTATATGTCCACACATGAGTTTTACCCATAGGTAATATAGAAAAGAATATTATAATATGTTCTGTACACGGTTCACGATACGACGTAACTACAGGAAATACTTGTTAAAGACATCCCTCACCTATTAAAAATCCTCAATGGTGGAGTATCCCATGATTTAAATAGTTTTCCAATATCAATAAAGGATAATACTGTTTATATCGAACTTTAAGTTAATAAAATTTAATACTATTTTTTTATATTATGACTAATTATAATTCAAAAAAAGTAAAATAAATTAGGAATTAGGATGTATAATTCCTAAACAAATTGATAAGTTTTTAAGTTTTTACTCCACCAGCACCACCCAAATTAGATCCATCCTGTGCATCTATGTCTATTTCTCCCATAATAGTATTATTTAATATTACAGGTACAATATACACCTTTTTACCATCTTGACTTACAAGATCAGGTGTTCCTGGTGTTGCTCCAGCTTGTTCAATGTATTTTGCAGCTATTTTCTGGGCCTCAGCTGGAGATATAATATTGACGCTAGAGAGATGATTTGTATTATGTTTGGATGTATATCTCACTGAATCAATTTCAGGGACGTTTTTATTATCGGTAATTGTATTTGGAGATACAACACCATTTGTATCAGATGATTTACCATTATTTACAGAATCACCCACATTTGGAACTGAACTATTGCCGTTAGTAGGTGGCACAATACTGTTAGCAGATGATGTGTTATTTAAAGGCGTATTCAATGGTGTAAGTTGATTGGAAGCTATGTTGTTAGAAGGATTTTTATTAATTGAAATTGCGAAAGCACCAATTATTATGGAAGACATTGCAACCACAATAAATAATGCCATTACTCCTTTTTTTAACATTTTCTATCTCTCCTTTCTTTTCTCTAAATAACTAAAATTTAGATGTATTATATGTGTTGAACAAATTGATTTAATAAAAAAAATATACTATCCAAATTCAGCTTATTACATACTAACACATCATCATTTATATAATTATTTATTGAAATATTAGGAATAATAAAAAAAAAATAGTAAGTGATATAATTACAAAAAACATTGAAAAAATAAAATTACTGATAATTTCCAACAATTTAATCGTGAATTAAATGATGTTTATCAAAACAATCCGATGTAAAGAAATAAAAAATGAATCTAGTTGAGGGAAAAATAATTTTAAAATAAAAAAAATTCTGGAAAATTAATAAAATTGCGAAATTAAATCAATTTTCAAGAAAACTTTGGTCTAACAATTAAAAATTGAGATTATTCAATTATTTCTGCGAAAGCAAAATTTCTTCTTGTTGAATTAATTCTAATTTTCACTTCATCGCCGACTTTAGCGCCTGAAACAAAAACTACAAAACCTTCAATACGAGCAATTCCGTCTCCGTCCCTGCCAGTATCCTCAATTTTAACATCGTATTCTCCGCCTTCTTGAATAGGAGCATCATTTTTTTTATCATTACCGTAACTATTTCCAAACAAATTTATCACTTCCAATTTTTAGCCTAACAATAGGCTTATTTATATATTGGTTTTAACAATTTATAAATTAATAGGATGAAATTTAGCATTTTCACGTCATTTAAAAGAGATCATGACAGCCTAAAAAATATCATTTTTTTCAAAGATGGATAGAGAAATTTTAATCTTAAAAGGAACATATATAATATCAATAATTAAATTGTTTAAGGATTGTGATAAATATGAAGATGGAAGATGACAAAATAACCGGTAATCAAGTTTTAGAGTTAATTAAAGATAAAAGAAAATCATTCCATAATAAAGCACGTTTTCCTAATGCAATATTAATTCATCCAGGTTATTATTCCGTGTTGAAAGAAGTTATGCCAGCTGAAAATCTTTCAGAAAATAAAAAGATCCTTGACTTGGAAATATTTGAAACAGAAGATGTCCCATCTATACAACTTATAAGGATATACGACTCCCATGAATGTTCTATTTAATCATAATTTTATCCATATAATATACAGATACCCTATTACTAAAATTTCACTTTGAAATTAATAATTCAAATAACCGATATTCAATAAATTCAGTACATTACTGTTTTATAGATAATAAAATAACATTCTCAATGTTTAAGTGTTTAAATTCCTTTAAATTTATTTTTGAGTGCTTAATATGTTCATATTAAAGAATATAGATTGTTATTTGCATAATATTCAATTTATTTGTTAATAATAAGGTTTTTTGAGTTATGAATTTTTAACACTCTAGTAGAATAAGATTCCTCAGAGCTTATTTTCTAAAATATCGTTTAAATTGGTTATATTTATTAAAAATAGATGTATTAAAGGTTCTTCAATATTAAGACCATATGATACTGTTTAAGAGAGGATTAAATTAAAAACAGAGTTCTTAGAGGGTTATATTAAGGATTTGGAACCACAACCTTTATAAGTGATCTTAAAGTAATTACGATTAGTTCGAAGTGCTATGAGATTAGTATTTAGGACTTCCGAACGCAGAGGCGGTAGAATTAAGCGAAAAATTTATTTATCAGTGGTAATGCTATTTAGTTTAGCATTGGTTCTGAATGTAAGCGCAAGTAGTGCTGCATCAGTCAATACAACACAGATCAATGCCTCGGATAAATCTTTGGCATCAGTGGGTGT
This sequence comes from Methanobacterium sp., assembly GCA_003151535.1. Lineage (GTDB taxonomy): Archaea > Methanobacteriota > Methanobacteria > Methanobacteriales > Methanobacteriaceae > Methanobacterium_B. Next base: position 18,852 of record PLXT01000064.1, on the reverse strand, counting down.
AGTAACTAATATATCCAACTACGCTATAACTAATGTCAAAACTAATATTACAAATATAACTATTAAAAAAGTAGCTAACACAACAAGCAACGTTACCAATCAAGCAGCAGGAGCACCTGTTATAGTGAATGGTTTAACGGTAGCCCAATTAAAAAATGGAATATCCCGTGCTGAAGCATTCTATAAAAAAAATCATAGATTACCAACATACATAATTTATGGGACCAGGAAAATTCCAATAGCAACTTTCCAAAAAAACATTGCATCACAAAGTTTAAAAATAAACACAACTACAGTAAAAACAGTACCAATTAACACAAGCTCAGTTTCTGCACTTGCAAAATCACTTTCAGCAAGCTGTACAACAGACTTTCAGAAGGCAACGAAGATATATAATTGGGTTAGAGACAATATAAACTATGCATTTTACTACAACACCAAATATGGTGCTAATGGACATTGCAAAAACGACTAGGAAACTGTTGTGACACAGCAAACCTTATTGTTGCACTAGCCAGAGATGATGGAATATCAGCCAGGTACATTCATGGATATTGTCAGTTTAAAAGTGGAACATGGTATGACCATGTATGGGCACAGTTATATGTTAATGGTAAATGGCATAATGCAGATGGAATTAGTTACCATAACTCATTCGGAGTCATAACAAACTGGAATACATCCACATACAAATTAGAAGGCATATACAGTAAATTACAATTCTAAATTTAATTAAAATATTTTTTTTTACATTTTTTTGAAAATAATTGGTCGAATATTAGTAAATAAAAAAAAATAGATCTAAATTATTATCATTAATTTCTATCCTAAATTCGAATAATAAACACTGGTAGAGCACAGTCCACATATATTATAGAAAATATTTATTTTTATTTATTTAAGTGATTATCCACTTCTCCTGTTAATGGTCTAAATTCAATTCTGAATTTTTCAAGCAGATTCTGGGATTCTTCCAATTTCTCCTGGGCTTTTAATGATTTATCTTCCCTTGACAGTGTTATGAAGTCATAATTAGCAGATGCTACATCCTGTAATATAATTAGAGAGTGTAAAATCTTTAAGTGTAGAGAATTGCAATTTGAAGGTGGACTAATATTTTCATAATCAAAAAATGTAGATCCTATTCCCTCTATCAAGAGTTTTGTCTGTTTATAAGCATTGTTATTATCTATTGTACCGTCCTTTTCCTGACCTATTAATCCTCTGATTAGAAGTGCATGATTACCAGTTTCATCCAGGGTTTTACTGCTTCTCTTTAAAAATTGTTTTTTAGTCATACCAAACATAATAAATGCCCCTCTTAGTATCAAAATTTTAGGTAATGTTTATAGAAATTTGTTATTATGTTAATATCTAATTTCAATGTAATAAATTTTATATTTTATTTGAATATTTAGAATACAATTCATTGGATTAGAAATCTATTAGATAGTTTACTATTCAATTCATAAGATGGATTAAATAGTCGTATAATTTTACAAAAATCCTATCTAGACTATCCTAAAAAATGAAACCATCAATTCAAAAAGTTAATAAAATGTTAATGACTATCTATAACTAATGCAAATTGGTTTTTTATTGAAAACCCATCCCTAACAAGTTGAATGACTGTCTTGTTTAGGATATTTTAATTAATTTATATTTGATTAACAGGTCAGTTATTATTGTTATAGCGTCAATTTTCAGATTGTCTGATTTAAACATTTAATTAAAGAATTTATGGAGCCTTTAGAGTATCTGGTTAAAGGTAGTTTAAATAAGTAAATGACTTTAATAAGATTAGAATAATGTTGTTATTTATAAGAAAAGGTGTTTCAAATGAAATTTCAAAAAGGAAGTATTTTCAAACCGGATAAAGAGTATTATAAGATAGCAGGGATTTTGTTAGTGATTGGAGGTATACTCTATATATTAGTCGTAAACATCGGAGAATCACTATTTCCAGGATACAGTATTGCTACCAATAGTTTAAGTGATATTGGTGGTATGTTACCGTTGATACAGCCAGCTGCAACCATATTTAATCTGGTTAATATCATATTGGGAATATTACTCATATCCTCCGCGTATTTGATCATTAAAAGTGGTGGTTGCCGCCTTTTCTCATCATGTCTGGCTATTTTCGGATTTTGTATTGCTGCATTAGGAGTGTTTCCAGAATATACTCATGGAATCCATGTAGCCTTCGCGACATTAGCATTTTTCTTTGGAAGTTTTAGTCTCTTATTCAGCTACAGGTTGGGTATTAATATCCCAATGACCATTATATCCATAATTCTAGGTTTAATAGCCCTTTTAACCATACTTTCTCCAATTATTTTTGGTATTGGACCTCACAATCCATTGAATGTATTTGGAAAGGGCGGTGCAGAAAGGTTGATTATATATCCGATCATCATGTATCTCACTGCTTTAGGAGGTTATCTTACAGGCAGGGGAAAGGATTGGGTTAGAATTAGGTTTACAGATGGATACTGGTGAAATAAAAAAACCTATTATATATTTTTTTTATTTTTTTTAAAAATTTCTTCTAAATTATGTAATTGGATATTTATTGTTATAATAAATTCTTTTAACACCATGATTAATTCGATATTTTTATTTTCACAGGGTTTTTGGATAATTATATATCATTGTGATGATAATTATNNTGAAAGGGGTAATTATGTTCATTTGAGGCTGTCAAGTTAATGGGTGTTGGGCTTAATTTATATTTTTTTGAGTTCCGTTTTCCCAGATTAGCCTTCTAGAAAGCTTAGAATTTCAAGTGTAATTACTACACACCCAACAACTTGACAACCCCTTTGATTTGAATATAGATTGACAATATAGGTTTTTAATTTAATAAATTAATACTTTATAGGCTAATAAATCAACAAAATTAATAAAAATTAACCGTCAAATATTATAAAATAAAATATGTATATACTATCTGTTTTTCGTAAAATGAATATGATAAATGTTTTTTTAGTAAAATGAATTCTAGTAAAAGAAGATTAATAATTTTATTCAATTTGAGAAATTTCTTCTTCAATTTGAGGTTCATCTTCAACAGGAGGGATTAAATCAATGTATTTAGTTGTAAGATCAGCTATATTCATTTTTCCGTCTCTCATATCGCTGGTGATTTCATTAAGCATTTTTATAAGGTCATCAAACTTTTCGTCACTGTGATGATTTAATAGATATGCTTGTCCTGCACTGGAGTTATCAAGTACACTAACGGCCTTTAACATTTCATGAATGTTAATTTCTCCACATTTACCCTGACGAGCCCTTAAAATAAGATCATTATTTAAACTTTTTAATTCATTTTTCAATAAAATATTAATCATCTCCAGTGGGTTTAGGTTATTCAAATAAAAAGGATTTAAAATCCTTTAATAATAATAAAAATAAATAAGAATTAATATTCCCATGAATCGGGGATATTTTCTGTACAATTAATTTATTTAAGCTTGCTGATTCTTTTTCATCATCTGTTTCAGCTCTACTATTATGGTAGAATTGTCCTGATATTCCAAAGATTCTCCACATTTTGGACATGTGAAGTTGTTTTCAGTTGCTTCGTCAAATTTATATCTGTGACCATTGTCTTTACAAACAAAGAACATATTCTCTTCTTCGTACTCTAGAGATTTCTCAATCTCGGCTGAAAACTTTTCATATTTTTCGCTTATAATATCAAATACTTTTTCCTGGTCAAATTTCCAGCTATAAATATACCAGTTGGTTTCAGGATCTCTGCTTCTTTTATAAGAAGCTATACCTGCATCGTATAATTTGTATAGGACTTTTCTCACGATATTCAACCTTAACTCGGTTTCTTCTGCAATTTCTTCATCAAATGTTTTACCCTTTAGAATACACTCAATAATTGAAACACTACTTTTTTCATCGTTAGTAATATCCATTAATATTTCTTGAACTATTGGATCGCTTAGCATAATTTTGCCCTCCGATTAATATTATACAATTTTTCCATTCTATACCAAGATGGCTCAAATACTTTTTTTCCATCTATTAAAAATCTAAATAAAAACTTCAAATTTTATGGTAAATTCATTTCTGAAATTTGGATAATCAAATATCAATTTAATTTTCAGTCCAAATTAAATAAAAATCATTGAGCGCATATTATTGCACCCATAAACATAAATTAAACAGCTAGTTACAATTTATATGTAAATTAAATTATTTTAAATTTAAAAAATTACAAAATCTTGAAGAACTAAAAAATAATAAAACTCTTCTTTTCTGTTCTATTTAATATATGTTTTACTAGCATATATAGTTTGTGGTTTTATATTTTTTTTAAATAAAATATCCACAAAAAAATGTTTTACAAATATTATATGAATTATGATTATTTTGTTAGCACTTCCTTGAAACTTGATTAATATTACATTTGTACGGTGTTAGATAAAAAAGTTACTATGAAAATGAAAATTTGTGGATATAATATTATTTTTAATAATTTTTGAATATGAAAACATAACCTTTTTAACAATAAATTCATGTTATTTTTGATTGATCATAAGTTTTACAATTCAATCCATTCATAGTAGAGCTGGTTGGTTATTCTATCCATTTCTTCGGCGGTTTTATGCTTTTTAATCCAAATTTTCCACCATGCCCTTGGTTTTTCATGTTCAACCAGATGTAATGCCTCGTGTATAACATCAAAATATATTTTTGTGTCAACCAGATCCTCGTTGAGCAGATCCCTGTGCCTTGTATCCCTTATAAGTAACAGATATTCATATTCTGAATTTTCGGTTAGAAGTTTGTATAAAAAAGACACATCTTTATCGGTGCCTTTATAATCATTTAAAATTTCAATTGCACTATAAACTGGAGCTATTGTATTATATACCTTGTTAATATGAATTAAAGCTGCAGATATATAAGAATCATCTTCACTTTGATAAAAAAACTCCCCATATTTCTTGGTTAACATTTCATAATATTTATCTTTGTAATTGTTGAAACCAAACTCCTGATTAAGGGTTATCATATAATAAAAGGTTTTAACAACATCACATTCGTAATTAAAAACCTCAAATTCAGGATCCGTTAACAGTAAAACTTTGTAATTTCTTGTACTCACCTGGAATCTGTAAAGAACATAATCAATAAGATCTTCATAAAATTCCACCCCATATTCATCCATCCACCAAATCCCCCGATTATCCTAGATTAATATTCTCCTGAATGATCTAACAAATATTGTATTAAAGTACAGCTCTTTAAAAAAAAATAAATAATTAGGATTGTTTAGAAGATTCTAAAGAAAACAAAGTTTTGTTTTATATCTCTTTAGAATGCTCCCCCTCCACCTCCTCCAAAACCGCCACCAATATTTCCAATGGTATCCAAAGTATCAAGAGCTCCGGATGCAGGGTTTATGCCCATATTGAATGCTGATGTTAGGAGTAAATTTCCACCGAAGTAGTGGAACATGTAAATTTCGCTTGTTTCAAGTTGTTCACCCGGTACATTTAGTTCCATGGCCTTTTTAACTGCATCAGCAGAACCGAGTGCTGTTGCATAAACAAGGTATTTGTTCCAAATGGCAATAGATTCTGGAGGATATTCCTTCATTAGACTGAAATCCTTAATATATTTCTTAAAATTATACCATTTGGCATCATATTCTTCACCGTAGGTTGTCCATTGTCCAGCTATCTTCTCGGGTAAGATAATTGAAATAATTGCCACCAGTCCAAGTAAAATAGACATTAAAAGTGCTACTCTTGCTGCAGGTAATGAGTCGGTTATGGTAAAGATGAATACAGCAGCAGCTACAACTAAGCTTATTCCTCCAAATATTTTTAGGAGTGAGTCACCTTTCCTGTTAAAGAACTTTTTAAGTTCATTGTCATCTAAAAATTTGGATTTGATATGGTTTGTCCAGTTGTTGTAGGTGTTTCTGAAGCTGTTTGCTATTTGAGGGTCAGACAGATCATCTGAGATTCTTTCCATTGATATGAGTCCATTCTCCTCAAATCGTTTAAGGAAATTCATTACATCTAGTTCAAATTCTTCGAGAGCTGAAGAGTCCTGGTCATTGTTAATCTTTAAAAATATAGGCTCCCTTAATCCATAACCTTCCATATCTGAGTGTTCTTTTTCTAAGATAAGGTATTTCCTGTTGATGAGATCCATGATAGTTGCTTTAAAACCATCCATATCAGGTTTTCCAATTTTCTTTGATAATCCGGGGCCGCATATCGCATTAACAATGGCTGGTGGGTCATTAGTTGGTATGTCCCTTTCATATTCTGCATTGTAACCAATTTTAGGTTCTCTTCCATAGCGGAGATATATGATTAATGGTATGAAAAGTGCCAGTAACATTAAAACTGAGAGTATATGGTACAGTGTGGTTTTAAAGTTAAGACTGTTCTGATAATCGTTTTGGATATTTATTATACTGTTTAATCCGTTCTGATTTATCCTGTTGGCATTGATGGGATTGGCTACAAACTGGTTTTTAGGTATGACCATCCTCACTTCGAAGTACTGGCCCGATGGGATGCTTGTACTTGTTACCTGTAAAACATTGTTTTTCCAGCTTGAATTTGTTGCGTAGTAGGGTGGATTTAACCAGTACCTTACACCTTGACTAGAGTTTACATGTATATTTGCAATAACCTTCCCCACTGCCACTGCCCAGCTTTGACCAACCAGTTTGTACTGTAATTCCCCTATATCATTGTAGACATTGATACCGTTTAGAAAATTGTATTGAATAGTAACATCCACATTTTTATTGGTAATTGGAACTGTTTTTTCTGGATTTGAATAGAGGAATACTTGTATTCGTTTGGTTGTTCCGTCGTTAATTATGGTGTAATTTGAATAGGCACCCGTTGAAGTTACTTTAACATCGGTTATTTGTTGGGAACCTGTTAAAGGTATGTCTCTGTATATTCCATGGAAAGTTCCAATGAATGAATAATGGATAACCTCCTTGACATGGAGTGTTCCATCGCTCTGTACATAGAGATCCTCGTTTATAAGGGGTATTGTATAACTGTTGTCGTTAGCTGCAAATGATGCTCCTGTACTTGCAAGTAGAGAAATTGAAAAAAAAATGGTTAAAGCTAGATAAACAGTTTTATCCATATTTTTCACCTAAAATTTTACTTTTGGAACTGCTTTTTCTGTTTCAGCAACTTCGAAGAACTCTGCTTCGGAGAAATGGAACGTGTTAGCCATCAGGTTACTTGGAAACATCTGTACCTTGTTGTTGTACATTAATACTGTGTCGTTATAAAACTGACGGGAATAAGCAATCTTATCTTCTGTTTCTGATAATGTGTTCTGAAGTTCTCTGAAGTTTTCACTTGCCTTAAGATCGGGATAGTTTTCTGCAACAGCAAATAAAGATTTTAATGTTTTTGTTAGTTGATTGTTAGCTTCTGCAGTTTCCTTAACGGTCGTTGCATTCATAAGGCCCGATCTTGCCTTGGTAACATTCTCAAAAACACCCCTCTCATGGGTTGCATAACCTTTTACAGTTTCAACCAGGTTAGGAATAAGATCTGTTCTTCTTTTAAGTTGTACATCTATCTGTGACCATGCATTTTTAACACGATTTCTAAGGGTTATCAGACTGTTGTATAGGGAAACAGCATAAATAACCAATAAAATTACTACTATTAAAATTATAATTTCTATAATCATCATTAATCCTCCGAAATCAAAGTATAATTAGTTAAATATTTTTGTTATTAAAATTAATATACTAACATATTATATATGCTAATCTAATAATTCCAATTTTAAATAAACTGATTTGTTACTATCATATGATTTTAAACCATGTTTCAGAAAGGATTAACAAGAAATCATACATTTTATTTGGAATTAAATAATATAAAAAGGGGTATTAACGTTCTGATCTAGTTTTTTTTATATTCTATCCTATTTCAGCCATTTCATCGAGACAACACACAGATTCTAGTACGTGTGTGTCTTCCATCTGCATTTCAACAACAACCACAAAGGATGTGTAAAGTGGCCCATAGGTAGGGATTTGGTTTCTAAGATAATTTTGATATTTATAAGTATTATTAAGCATTAATATCACCTCGTTTAATATGAAGCAGGAATTTGTTAAGTTAAACAGACATCGGTCCGTGAATAAATTTTAGTTAATACAGGTTACTATAATATTGATTTTTATCATATATAAATAAATCGATTCAAAAAAAATAGAAGATATCATATTTTAAATTATTTCTTAAAATCACCAGCAAAAACAAAATTTTTATTCAAAAGGATTATCTGTCTCTAAAACAAATATGAACTAAGTTCTTTTATGAAATTATAATAGAAAACTTAAATTCAGCTTTAATTAAATATTAATCGAGATAAAAAAATTTGAGGTGAATTGTATGTCTGATAAGAAAGATGCAATGAAGGATGAACTACAGAAAAAAACATTACAAGCTAAAAATAAAGCTGACGAATTAAAAGCTAAAACTATGGTAAAACAAGAAGAAATCAAAAATAATGCCATTGAAGTTAAAAAAGGCGCTTTAAAAAAGACAGCAGATGCAAAAGATAGTGCTATCATGAAAACATCCGAAATAAAAGAGACAACCACCAATAAAACAGCTGAAATAAAGGAAAACGCATCACAAAGATCTGCAGAATTCAGAGAAAATGCTGAAAAAACAAGAAAACAGACAGAAAGCAAGATTAACGAATTTATTAGCAGTCTCAAGGATAAACAGGAAGAATTTGGTAAAACAATAGCAGAATATACTGCTGGTGAAAAACTTCTCACAGATGTCATCAACACAGAAAATAGTATAATAATCAAGACAGACATTCCCCCACTAACAAAAGAGGATGTTAACGTAAATATCACCGAAGACTCGGTTGAGATCATTGCACAATTCGAAGAAGAAGATGAAAATCTTGAATTTATTAAAAAAGAAAGAAATTACGGCGAAACTATAAGAACTATAGCACTTCCAGCTATAATTGATGTTAAAAAGGCTTCTGCAAGCTTTGTTAATTCAGTTTTAACAATTGAACTTCCCAAAGTTCAGGAAGAAAAAATCAACGTGAAAATTGAATAAATTAACTACTTTTTTTTTATTTTTTATTATAATAACTCAAGTTCATTGAAATCAATTTTAAATGAAGTGCCCTTACTCTGATCAAGATATATTTTACCCTCTATCTGATTTGTGAGCGTTGTTATTAACTGTAAACCCAATGAATCTGTACTTTCAAGGTCAATATCTTCCGGAAAACCTATGCCATCGTCAGCTACACGTAATGTGTAACCATTATCATTTCTAAGTAAAGAAACATAGATATTTCCATTTTCAATAATATTTGGTGGAAAAGCATACTTCAAGCTGTTGGTTAATAGTTCATTCAATATCAAACCTAGTGGTATTGCTATATCGGTGTCCAGCATAATATCTTCAACATCTAAATTCAGCTTCACAATGTTAGAATCGTGTACATAGGACTGAAATATATCGTTTGAAAGTGTTGTTATATAATCACCGAAGTTTATTCTTTTAAGGTCTGTTGAAGTATAAATTTTTTGATGAATGAGTGCCATGGATTTAGCCCGGCTCTGGCTCTCTTTAAACATGATTAAATCATCTTTATCTTTAATATAGTGTGATTGAAGATTAAGAAGGCTCGATATCACAGTTAAATTATTTTTAACCCGATGATGTATCTCTTTTAACAATGTCTCCTTCTCTTTTAACGATTTTTTAATCTCAGCCTCTACATCTCTCCTTTTAGTAACATCTAATAGTGATACTAAACTGTTAGTAGAGTCCGGCATTATCACGGCCACAACAAAGATGTTTTTAATAATGCCTAATTTATTGGATAATCTAAATTCATAGTGCTTTGGTTCAGATTCATTCTCTGTTATTCTTAGATTGTTGTGTTGTATCATGCGTTCAAGGTCATCTAGAACAACAAAATCTGTCCAAACCATTTTATCCTCTACTTCATCTTTAGAATAACCTGAAAGTTTTTCAAACTCAGTATTGGGCAAGTGTGATAAGATTTTTTTCATTTATTATAACTGTAGCTGTTCCTGTATTCTCAAAAATAGTTCGATAGGCTGATTCAGAATCACGAAGAGATTTTGAAACCTCCTTTCTGAGAATTATCTCTTCTTGAGCCTTACGATAAAGATGTTTATTCTCGTTAATTGAGAGAAACTGACGGGAAATCACAAGGAAAATTAATATACCAATACCAAATTCTAAAAAGATTAAATCTGGATTAAACGTATTATACGCCCATATAAGAGAGATATATGCCGCAGAAATTCCACCAAGTGCAATATAAGGAGTTATGGTATAGGTTTTTTTTCCTGAAATATAATCAACAATAAAATTATCCGAATCAATTTTCTGATTTGTATACTGAGAAATACCGGCAATGCCCAGTATTAAATAACCAATTAACCAGCCTAAATCTGTTGGACTGCCAGAAATATAGGTTCCATGAACTGTTTGATACACATATACACATTCTGTTATGATTAAAACTAATACTCCTACTAGAATAATCAAAAATGGTGCGTACATATCCCTGTAAATCCTGTTAAATAGTAGATCTAACATGGCTAAAACCAGTAAGAAACCACCAAAAATATACATTAAATCAAATATCAGGGCTTTAAAATCACCGTTGTAATGTTGAAATGCGGGCACTATTAAAAATATCCACAAGGCTAAAGAAATTGAAAACAAGATGATAATAATATCAAAGTATCTTTTAAATTTCTGACGAGGTGTGCTGTAAGAAGAGGGTAGTATAAGAATGCCAATTAGAAATATTGGGAAAAACATCAGATAAAATATATCAGCCAAGGTATTAGATGGATTTTGATGGGTTAAAACTAAAATTCCCCACAAAATATTGCCCACAACCGAAGTTATCACGGCTATGGTTAAAATTGCCCAGGCAAGTTGGGTACGCTTTCCATAAATATCCGATGCTTTAGTTGCAAGATATAAACTTAATGCAACAAGGGAATACAAAATAGCAATCATGGAAAAATTGAAAATACCGCTTAAAATCGGTTAATTTTGTAGTAGCAATAAAATTATCAGATAGACTACCAAAAAGAAAATCCCAAATAACAATCCATTGCGAACCGATATTTTAAACATCATCTTTTAATAGCGTCCCTATTTTAAATGTTTTATTTTAATCATATACCAGTATAAACTCTTATATAATTATATCCTCCTTATAACTATACCTACTGATATTTTAAACATTTAATATATTTTTTAAGAAGATATCCTCATAAATTAAGAATTAAAATTTGAAAACCTATTAGATTATTTATTATTTAAGTAAAAACTGTTCATACAATAACAGAATTATTATGCACATTATATCAATTAGTCTTATTAATGTAATAAACTGATAACTTTTATTAATAAATGAATATACCATTCATATGAAAGGAATTTTATGTAATTATCATCATATGATATCTGCAAGAATTAAATAATATTTTCAACATATAATAATATAATTTAGAAAAAATTAATAAACATGGGCAAATCTTTCTTGAATCGTATTTTACCGGACTTACAGATGATTATGAAAAATTTCATTGTGAAGGTTAGATAAGATTTGGGTGAGAATTGTGCATAGGTACTATAAAAGGTTGTGAAAGAGAAGTTAATTATGTCATTTTTATCGCTGGTGGTAAAAAATCCATTCAGAAACAAAACAAGAAGTGCCCTTGCTATCGTCGGGATATCAATCGGGATAATAGTCATCGTGGCCCTAGGAATGGTTACTGGAGGATTAGAAAACTCCACACAAAGTACTCTTAAGGCAGGTGCAGCTGAAATAACTGTAATTCAAACAGGTTCAAATAGTTTCGGATCGGGTGGATCACTCAATGAGTCATTAGCAGCTTCACTACTAAGTATAAATGGTGTTAAAGATACCACTGGAATTTTAAGAGCAACTAATACATCTACTACCGTAACAGCTACAACAACAAATAGTTCTTCAAGTGGTTTCGGTGCTGAAGGTGGAGTGTCAATAACCGGGATAGAGGCTAACAAGTTGAGTCTAATAGGTATAGATAGTGTTAATGGTACTGCTTTTACCAATACCAGTACAAATCAAGTTATAATGGGTATAACTATAGCACAAAGTCTTAACAAAACAGTTGGAGACACAATCAATTTATACGGTAAAAACTTCACGATTACAGGAACCTATGAAACAGGCAACTTCATAACAGATGCAGGGATTATGATGCCACTTTCAACCCTTCAAAATCTAACAAGCAACCAAAACAAGATTAGCGACGTATTAGTTAAGGTAACTGACAATGCAAATGTAACCACCGTCAGCCAATCAATTGAAAATGCATATCCTAACCAACTTTCCACAACAACTGCAGCTGACCAGGCAAATAGAATTAATCAAGGCCTAAGTTTTATAAACACAGCCAGTTGGGCAATTTCGCTCCTAGCAATATTTATTGGAGCTGTTGGTGTTATAAATACTATGATTATGTCGGTTTATGAAAGAACAAGAGAAATAGGAGTATTAAAAGCAGTTGGATGGAGAGATAGAAGAATACTCGGTATGATTTTAGGAGAATCTATTGTACTAACACTCCTCGCATTTGTTATTGGAACAATAGTGGCTGTTGTTGGAGTTGAGCTCATATTAACACTGAGCCCATCTGTTGGTGGAATAATTAAACCATCATTTGCATACGATATATTCCTTAGAGCATTTGTAGTAGCATTCCTTGTGGGTGTTATAGGTGGTTTGTATCCAGCATACAGGGCTTCAAGACTATCACCAACGGAGGCACTGCGTTATGAATAATACTGGGAACATCATCGAGATTAAAGGACTAAAAAAGAGTTATGATAATGGGAAAATAAAGGCCCTTAATGGTATGGACCTGGAAGTTAAAAAGGGCGAATTTATATCTATTATGGGCCCCTCAGGATCTGGAAAATCATCACTTCTTAACATGATTGGTGCACTCGATCGCGCAGATGAAGGCACTATAACAGTAGCTGGTATAGACTTGATGAAAACTAAAAAGCTCTACGAATTTAGGTCTAAGGAAATAGGGTTTGTGTTTCAGATGCACAATTTAATACCAAACCTCAGTGTGCTTGAGAACGTTCAAATACCCATGTTTGAAACCAAAACATCATCTAAGGATATGAAAAAAAGGGCTCTGGAACTTTTAAAAGCAGTGAATCTTGAAGATAAAATTAACCAGAAACCAACCAAATTATCAGGTGGTGAAAGACAAAGAGTGGCCATTGCAAGAGCTCTGGTGAATCACCCCTCAATAATATTGGCCGATGAACCAACCGGTTCTTTAGACTCTAAAACTGGTGAAGTTATACTGAACTTACTAAAGGATCTTCACTCAAAAGAAAATGTTACACTGGTCATGGTCACACACGAACCATACGTAGGTAAAATGGCCGAAAGAATAGTGACAGTGCTTGATGGTAAGTGTCAAAATATAATTTCAACACTTTAAGCAGACTTAATTGAACTAAATTCTTTTTTTTTATTTTTTTAACCACTATTCAGAATTATAGTAAATATAAAAATACCTAAAATGTTGTTATAAAAATAAGTCATAGGATTAATTCTATGAATAAATAGAGGTTTTCCCACTCAATCGACTTAGATCGGGAAATTGTTGGTATAGTGCTAATTACTTGTTTTTATAAAGTAGAAAGGTTTGTGGTAATTTAATTAGTTAATCATCTTCTTGTTTTTATGTATCCCCCTATCCATCCACAGACAGCTCCATTAATAGCTCCTAATATGGTTAAAGGTATTAAATAGAGGAATGAGCCCGTAAAGAGGCTTCCTAAAAAGAAGGAAATTGCTCCGGTGACCATAGCATTTTTAGATCCAATCATTTGGTCTTTAAATAAGTAACCAACAGCCCCTAACAATATAAAAATTAATAAAGTAAAAATACCTTGTGTAATTGTATATATTATAGTTATTACAATTGCTACAGGAATTACCAAAGTCCATTGTATATTATGGAAATTAAGCTCATTTTTTATAGAATTTATAAAGCTTGTTTCCATTCCATAAGGGGATTTATGAGTTCTATTCCAATTTTGAGCGTTATAGATTTGTCTTCCGAATTTATTCTGAAAAAATTGAACCAATCGATTTTTTAAATCAATCCTTCGGACAGAAAGCACAGATTGTATTTTGTTACTTAGAATTTCTCTTCTAGTGATTTTTTTCCTTATTGAAGCTTGTTTCCAATTGGGATCAACAAAATCTAAATTTTCAACATATCTAAATTCACCGCCACAATCACAGTAGTCAACAAAATTTTTTGCAGACTCACCCAATTGCAGTTTATAGTAACTCTTGCATTTACTGCAAATTAAATAACCCATTTAAACACCTTTTGTTCCTATATTTCTTAGTTTATGCTGTTATTCCTTTTAAATTTTCTGCTATTGTTTGTTGATAATGTCAAATGGAGTTTAATTACATCTACTAGACTAATGAGATAATTTACTTATTTTTTTTATCTCAAAGCTAATGAACAGGAATAGAGTAATTTCTTTATTTTGATATAATGTTTAATGGCCATATCAGAATAGATTGAAATCTTATGAATTTATACAAATTTTGTTAGTTTATAAGTTCACTCAAAATGTATTTGATTATATAACATAAATAATATTATATTTCTTTATTTGAACCGTATAAAAATTCATGAAAAGATGATATTATGAATAATAATGAAAATTTAATTGATTTAAACATTTTAATTAAAAAATTAGATGTTTTGATGGATATTATGGTTGAATCCACTAAAGAGATTATAGATATTGGAAATGTTAATTACGAATTAAAAAATGTAATTGATAACTTGGATATTGTTATAGACCAGTTGAAAGATTCAGATGAAAAAACCAGACTTGAAACTGCCAAAGACCATATTACTTACGCCAGTGTGGATATATTAGACGATGCTGATATTTTTTATAAAATTAACAGGTTAAAAATAGCAAAAAGTATTTTAATAGACATTAAAACTAAAATTTAATGATCAATATCTCCCTATTCCAATTGATGGCCTAAATCCAATAGCTACCTAAATGGTATGTTAATACAATCATAGAATAAATTCCCCCTAATTAATTACAAGAATTTTTAAGTTTTTTTTATCATAAAAATGTCCGTTAATATTGAATATTGCGATTTTTAAGTTTTTAACTAAAAATAATAATACAAGATAATTAAAAAATATAATTGATTTATTTTACGCTCATATGAGTACAATCAAATAGGCTATAACAGGGAATATGATCAGATAAGAGAATCCTGTTATGAAATGTGCTTTAAAACTGTTATCTGGATCGTCACCTCTGCCCCATTTTGACATAACCGTATTAAAATCATCATCAGAATAGAATTTTTCATGTTTTTCTGTTGCAATAATAGAATGGAGAATACGTGCAAAACCCAGGATGGATAATGCAGCAAATGCGGCAGCCATAATTGGAAATGGTCCGGGTTCATTTGGTATTATAAAAGTATAAAGCACTAAAAACCATAAAATAGGCATTACATCGATTATTATAAATCCTGTAACGAATCTACGCATGGAACGAATTCTTTTTGATTTATCCTTAGAAAAGAACAAGTAAATATCGAATGTACGGTATTTTCGTATCAAATTTATAATTACAGTAAGATAAACTCCAAAAAATAATATTATGGCATTCTTACCCGATAATAAACTCACTGAATCCGGAACATAAACCATTCAAAACTACCTCTTTGATCCTAATTTCCTTTTACTGAAATATAAACATAAAATATCCTATTATAATATAATCAAACAAACAATCGATCTTTACTGACCATTAACCTTTAAAAGAGCCTAAATAATAAAATACAGGTTTTATTACTTTGATATATCTATATTCCTGACCTGTATCTTCCAAGTCATTTTATTACCTTCAATGAATATTTGATTTCTATTAATTGTATTCCCATAACATGTTCTTACTCAAACTATTGTTGGCTGTTAGATAAATAACTATGTTATATTAATGTTTTTCAAGCCAGGATCTTAATGTTCACTGTAAACTGGATATCCTGTAACTATATTCATAATCACTATCAGGAATAAAAAAAGATGGAAATTAAAGTCCATTATGTCGTTATAAATTACAACACTTCATGAATCATCTAAAAAAATTTCTTATTACCCCAACTATTTCATGAATTTAATTGTTAACAACATAAAGATAATTACAGGAAAAATTTGTTGTAAAAAACTGTATAAATTTAGTTGTAAATGAATTGATTAAGAAATATCCAGATAAGACTTAACCCTCAAATTAAAAGATAATGTGTTCCTAATGTTGATTTGTTTTCTGTTAAATAGGGATTTTTTGATAAATCGGATAAGGTTTTGAAAAATCCCCTCAAAAAATAAACCCCCAATATTCCTCCAGGGAGGGAAATGAATTGATACGCCTTAATCAGGATATAAATGATATTTTAGAAAGTATTCAAGATAATTTCTATGTGATTAACCGCGACTGGGATTATGTTTACGTAGGCAAAAAAGCAGCTTCGGCATTAGGCATGGACCCTAAAGATTTTATTGGAAAAAATCTTTGGAAGATGTTTCCTAAATATGAAGGAACAGTTGACGGTGAAAACTTCCGTAATTCAATGGAAAAAAGAGAGATAAGTCGTTTCGAAACATACAGTAAATATGACAATATCTGGCACGAGGTAAATGTTTACCCATCAACCGAAGGAATAACCATTTTAGGAACAGATATAACAGAACGTAAAGGTATTGAATCTGAGAAACAGGAACTATTAGAAAATGAACAGCAACTTACAGAGGAGCTGCAAACTTCAAATGAAGAATTACAATGCACCACCGAAGAGCTTCGAACATCCAATGAAGAACTTCAGATTCAACGAAATACATTGTTAGAACTAAATTCCACATTAAATGAAAGCAAGGAAAAATTTTATAAAACATTCCATGCTAACCCCGGTGCCATGACAATAAACGATAAAGATGAATTTGTAGATGTTAATGAAAGTTATACAAAATTAACTGGCTACAGCAAAAATGAATTGATTGGCCATAGCTCAACACAGCTAAATATAATAAGTTCAGAACAACGCAAACAGTTTCTTACTGAATCGCTAGAAAAAGGATCTTTACGTAGTATAGAATTTGAAGTAACTACTAAATTTAGTGAAAAACGAATTGTAGTCAGTGATGTAGAATCAATAATGCTTGACGGTAAAAAAAGGATTATCGCATTCAATTATGATATTACTGATATAAAACGCAACGAAAAAAAACTGAAAAAAACATTGAAAGAATATGACCAGCTTAATCGCACACTCGTGGCACTTAGACATAGCAGTTATGCAATGATACATGCAACAGATGAAGAAAGTTATATGGAAGATATATGTAGGATTATTGTGGATGATTGTGGCCGTTCAATGGTTTGGATAGGTTTTACCGAGGAGAAAACCAAAAAAGTTTTACCAGTAGCTTATTCTGGTTTTGAAGAAGATTATCTAAGAACACTGAATATCACATGTGACAATACAGAACATGGTCAAGGCCCAACAGGCACAGTTATTCGCACTGGAAAACCTAGTATATGTAAAAATATGCAGATTGATCCTAAATTCAAACCATGGCGTGAAGAAGCAATAAAACGCGGTTATGCATCATCAATAGTTCTTCCAATTTTTCTTAATGACCAAGTAATTGGAGCATTAACCATTTATTCAAAAGAAACAAACCCATTTTCAGAAATAAAACTATTACAAGAACTTGCAGATGATATTTCTTTCGGATTAACAACTTTAAGATTACGAATTGCACATACAAAGGCAGAAGAAGCATTACAAGAAAGTCTTTTAGAAGTTCAGAGGTCTAATGCTGAACTTGAACAATTTGCTTATATAACCTCACATGACCTTAGAGAACCATTACGTATGATAACAAGTTTTTTACAACTACTAGAAAGACGATACAAGACCAATTGGATGCAGATGCTAATGAATTCATTGGATATGCCGTTGGCGGGGCTAAACGATTAGATAAAATGATACAAGATATTTTAATTTACTCAAAAATTGCCAATAAAGAACGGAACTTAACCCATGTTAACATTAATAACATACTTGAACAAACTTATTTGAACTTAAAAACATCTATCGATGAAAACAACGCTGTTATAACATACAATGAATTACCTTCATTAATCATAGACGAACAATTAATGATTCAACTTTTCCAGAATCTGATAAGTAATGCCATCAAATATAGGGGTGAGGAATATCCTAAAATCCAAATTTCAGCTAAAAAAGAGGATAAACAGTGGTTATTCAGTGTAAAAGATAATGGCATAGGTATCTCAGGAAAACATTTGGGTAAAATCTTCACCATATCCCAACGTCTACACACACATGAAGAATATGAAAGAACCGGAATAGGACTTGCAATTGCTCAAAAAATTATACATCAACATGGAGGACAAATCTGGGCAGAATCTGAACCTGGAAAGGGATCAACATTTTATTTTTTACAATGCCCATGGTCAATAATTAAAATTATTAATGTTTTTTTCAAGTGTAGGATTAGATCAGGGTTTTATATCTTGATTTTAAAATTGTTGAGAATAATAGTTTTAGGGTCTTAGATTTTTTTCTTTTTTTGAAGGTTTGTCCTTCTGTGTTTTGAGTGTTTGAAGGGGTGTTTGTTTTGTTATT
>PLXT01000026.1 GCA_003151535.1 Methanobacterium sp. | reverse complement strand
GTATTGAATGGTACAATGAAAAATTCATACCAAAAATCAGTCCTATAACACTAATAGCTCTATTATTTACTATTATAGTGATGTTCAGCTTAAAGGGAAATGTTATAGTCCAACTACCCCTTGATGTGGTGATAATTGCCATTCCATTATTATTATACTTCATAATAATGTTTTTCACTACTTTCTTACTGGGATACAAAGCAGGTGCTGATTACTCTAAAACATCTGCATTATCATTTACAGCTGCAAGTAACAACTTTGAACTTGCTATTGCTGTTTCAATAGCCGTCTTTGGAATAGGGTCTGCAGTAGCATTCGCAACTGTAATAGGACCATTAGTAGAGGTTCCAGTACTTATAAGTCTAGTTAATGTAGCATTATATTTCCAGAAACGCTATTATAAGGAATCATAGTACCCTAGATCAACGCAACCACTTTAAAGGATGAGAATCAGAAAATTGAAATTTAAATGAACTTTTAGGAGATCAACTTAGGAAATCCCTTGGATGGGCAGGAAACTAATTGAATGGTTTAAAAGCCATTTTGTTATTAATAATCATTTAATTTGATAGATTAAAAGAGGGGGTTACAGTTGTTAAGCAAAGTAAAAAATTTGACTATTCAGGGTCTGATAAATAAAAATGAACTTTTAACGATACTTAAGGAAAACGCCAGAAAGTTTACTCTTCAGGATATTGTACACTGCAGTCTTCAAATTCAACAGGAAGCTGATTGCATACATACCAGTTACAAGAAGGAGTATATAAAAGCCGAGACTGGATTTGTGATCCGTATCGTAGAGGTTAAAGATGATGGCTTTCGTTACAAAGGCCTAATCGATGTGGAGGAACTGAATATCGCCATTGACATTCTTGAAGAACAAGAAAAAATGGTAGAATATCTGGAAGATTCAGATCCTGCCTTTGTCAGGATATATTCGATCATATCATTATACACCACCTTCATCAAGGATGAACCCATCCATCAGGTCGGAACACTATTCCCTGGAGGATTCATAGTTAAAAAAGAGGGAGATAAATATACTTGCCCTGTAAAAGATAACAATAAGGACAATCCCCTTGCATTGTGTCCCTTCTGTATTGCAGAACAGGATGAAGAAGTTTGAATCAGAATAGTTTGTTCATGTATCAATAGATTAAACGATTAAAAATTCACTTAGACATTAAATTTTTATCCCATAAACAGTAACTAATCTAAATTTAGGATATACACAAAATTTAAACAGTTATAGATAGACCTAAAAGGTATCCATGACAACCTAATTAAACTGTTAATGCGTTAAATTCTGGATAGTTCATTAATTTGAAAGGTAACTACCATTAAATTAAAGGTATTTACTAACATCTACTAATTAACGCCTGGTTTATCAAAATTTAATCTACTTTGACAGCAACTCCGCCCCACAACCATCTTCTCACCAGATAACCTTCTAAAATCTCAGTTTTTTAATATTTATAGTGAAGTACCAAAAGTTTTATACTACCTGTCCATGTAAACCGAAAAAAGTGGTTTTAAGAGGGTTAAATACAAGATATAGTATGGTGCATAAATTCAACAAGTTTAATAAATTACGTTCTTAACTATAATTGTTTTTCAATCGAGAAATTTGGCCTTAATAAATTACTTTACAACAATGAATAAATCGAACTTCGTTAAATCTATGTTTGACGAAGTTAAATTATTACTAAATAAGTGAAAGTTAATCTTATAACAGAATTATTAATTAGTTTTCTAATGATCATAATTGGGAGCTTTGATTGAGAAGAGTATGGCAAGATAAAAAAATGATCCTGTTAAATTTAGAAACTTGAGTTAATTCAGGGGGTAATGATTTTTCTTATTGTCTTCTACACTGTAATTAATCAATAAATCAATTAATATCATCTAAAATGCTGATAAATAATCTTAAGGATATTAAAAAACAATTCAGTGAATTACTAAAACATAAATTTTTTTAAAAATATATGAATTGTAAAACTTTAATCAATCTATAATAATTAATTTTATCATTTACTACTTTCTTAGATAATCTAGTTATTGTTATTATTAGTGATGTTTTCTAGAAAATTTGGCTCATTTCAATCTTAAATAGTAAAATTTAAGTTTAGTTAATAAATAACAAAATATCAGTAAGTACTACTAATCATCATGGTGGAGAAATGGTAAAAAAGGAATTAGGCAAATATCTCAAAGAAGTTAAGAAAACATACTCTGATGATTCCCTACTTTCAAATATAGATAGAAGGGAAATTGATACGATCAAATGGGGAGGTTTTCTGGGTTAACACATGGTTCAGGGGAGAAAAAGATAATAACGCGGTTACAATCAAATTACATGGTGTAAATCAAGATATTACTGAAAGTAAAATTATAGAAGAATCCCTAATTGTTAGTGAAGATAAGTATAGGACATTATTTGAGGCGGATCCAAATTACACCATACTCGATTTTTTTATGCAGGAATCTTCTCAGGGTTGTTTAGATGCTTATTTACACAGCCCATCAGAACCTTCATTACCAGGACTTGTTGAATCAGGTGGTAAAATAACAGAAAAACCTTTAGGAGTGACTTGGTTCAAGTAAAATGACCTAAAAAAACATTGCTAATGGGATAGTAATTGAAAAATATAAATAATTATCAAGGCTTTTCAGATATGGGAAATTAAAATGAAATATTTTCTTAAATTGATGTTTCCTTTTCACCAAGATAAGATATATTTATTATTTCAGCAGCGACATCTTGTAGATATTTCTGTATATTATCCGATTCCATATACTTCCGTGCGTTTGAGAGATTGTCCCATTCAAATAAAATCACAATTTCATTCTGGTTTTCAAAGTTACGGAAGAGACGAGCTTCTTTAGCACCACTTTCTTCACGTTTAACAGATTTCTTATCAAAAGTTGCTTTCCACCTTGCATAATTCTCAACTTTTATTGTAACAAGTACATAAACCATAAATCCCAACCTCCTATTATAATAACTATGTTTTTTCATAGATTATTAATTTTCGTAAAATCAAAATTATTTTAATATGTCCAAAAAATATAAAAAGCATCTAGAAACCTCTGCGGCCGTTATTTTGTACATTGCTATTGATTAATTTTTTTTAATAAAATTCCATCAATTCTAATTAAAGAATGAGGGGTTTACTTAATCATTGTTCTATTTAAGGTTTACAAAAGATTCTTTATTCATTTCACTGAACAATTGGTTATAAAGATTTATTCATTTGAAAGAATAATAATTATTAAATTTCCATAAAACTAATTAGTATGAAAAATAAGTATCAATGGTGATACGATGAAAATGGAAGATATAAAAATTACTCATACGATAATTCCTTATGAACAAGGAATTGATCCAGAAATAGGATACATTCATACTAGATTTCCTTTAAATAAACCTTATTCGATTCATACAGATATAAAAGATATTTGGGATAGATCATGGAAATTTACTACATACATAAGCAAGAACATTAATTTTGAAGTAACACCTAGTGTGGATCCTGTTCCTGTTTTAGATCATGACATCTTAGAACTTCCAACATCAAATCAGTGCGAAATAGAATTTATGACAATAATCCCATTAACTAAAAATTACAGTCAAGAAATTAATACTGTTGAACAAACTCTTAAAGATTTGATTGTTAAGAATTATTCAAACTTTTACTGATTTTTTCAGAGTATTATTTTTATATTTTTGCAACGATGTTTGAAAACATTTAATTAAATTAGAATTAAAGATGTTTATAATGAAAAATAATCTTTTTAATCAAACTTTACTGCGTAAATATTCTAAGGATTTTAATTTAACACCCTCTAACACATTACAAGCTTCAAAAACCTAATGTTCATAATAAAGCTAATTTCCTATAAATATGTATGAAAATTAAGTATAAAAGTTAATAAGTTAGAATCTGAATATTAAATTTTGGGGGGATTCAGATTTGAAGAAATTTAATATCGGTATTTTAGGAATAATGGGTATTTTAAGTAACTGCTAGTGGTGCATGGACTGGTAGTATTCAAGAAAGTTCAGGTAGTAGATCAGTACAAGGTTCAGGTATGCAAACATTTCAGTTAGCTCAAAATCCTGAAATAGTAGCTGTTGATTTCCAAAAAGATAATTCAAAAGATTTAAGTTCTAATGGAACCATTACACCTAACACTAGTACTCTGACTGTCCAAATAATAGATCAGAATGGGAATATAGTCGCAACTCAAAGTACTTCTGCTGATGCGGGAGTAGTAACAGTTAGTCATACCTTTTAATAAATTAATTTTTTTTAGGATAATTGATTATTGTGAACTGTAGATATATCTATGGTCTATGACCTGTACGGTTTGACACCAGAAGAAATTAAAATAATTGAAGAGAGTTTAAATGTATAGGAGGGTAGAGTTATGAAAAAAATTAAACAATGCCCAAAATGTGGATATGAAGGGTCAATGGAATGTATTAGTGCATTGGGGGATATTGGAGAAAAATGTATTTGTCCTAATTGTAATTATCAATTTGGAAATCTAAAAACTATGGATTTTTAAATATTCAGGATCCAATTCATTTTAATTAACATAAAGAGCCTGTTCTATTGAATTTATATTGAAAATAATTTGTGAGATGATACAGTATGTTAAAATTAGATGAAGATATCTCATTTACAAAAACCACCTCAGATGATGTTGGTATATTTTTAGAGCGTAAATCAATACTACATTACAAAGATGGAGATGTAGGCTTAAAATTGTCTAATTCATTAGAAAATAAACTAACAAAACATTATGAAGATCGCAAAGATATTGAGATTGAGTTTGACCCTTATAGATCTAATAGAACATTAGAAATAATTATTACTATAAACTTTAATCAAAAAGATGACTATTATCATTTAACAAAGGATTTTAAGGAAAACTTTGAAACGATTTATAACAAATTCAAAGAACAAAAATAAAATGGGATCGAAATTTCTTAAATATAATTTATTTTGTTTACACTTACAAGACATAACTGGTTTTTTGTGAAAATTGTCACTTAATTTTAATAAAAAGTGTATATCGTTATGGAAATCCATTAAAATTCGATGTATTTAAATAAGCTGAGGTTATAAATTATATATGGTGATAAAATATGACTGAACTACCAATAGCTCCAATAGGAAGAATAATAAAAAATGCCGGTGCACCTAGAGTAAGTGAAGATGCAAAAGAAGCATTAGGAAAAGTTTTAGAACAGTGTGGAGAAGATATCTCTAAACAAGCTGTGTTACTTGCAAAACACGCTGGAAGAAAAACCGTTTATGCATCAGATATTGAAATGGCAGTTAAACAAATAGGATAAATAATCATTATTAATTTTTCCTATTTTTTAGGATATATTCTCTATAGATCAAATGAGTTTATATTTTAAAAAAGTTGGAGGAACTAATGAAATATCGTAGCAGTTGCATTCACAATTTTAGGAATAATTCTACTAATAATTGTTTTAATGGGAATTCTTTTTCATATAGCAACGATACAGGGATATTATGCTGTTAATTTACTAAAATAAAAAAATTGGGGGGGAGTTTTTATAAACCTGCCCTATCCACTATAACTTTTGCAACTTCTTCAGGTGATTTAAATGGAAAGTCATCAGGTTTAAGGACTTTACCAGCATCCCCGGCTGTTAATACAACATCACTAGATTTGCATGTGGTTTGCGCACAATCAGGAAAGGATCCTAAAAGTGTTTCAGGAGTATCTATTGGAAACTTAGCTCCTGCCAATGCCCCAATTATCTGTGCTCGTATATCTTCTTTTACGCTCATTTCTTTATATCATCCTAAATCTTAAAAACAAATCCATTATATAACTATTGTTAATCAAGAATGATATAGTTAACAGTCATTAAAATATACTAACTACGGTTTGAAAACCAAAAAAAAGTAATAGTAATCTTATTTTTTTCTATTTTTACCTAATTTAAATGTGTTAATCATCTCCTAATGTTTTGAAGCGTTAATACACAAATAAAGTGCAATTAAAAAAATAATAGTCCAAATAATGCTACCGGTTAAAAAACTTGCAATGGCAGCAAAACCAAAAATAAAACTGAATATAAAATAGAAAATCAACTTAAAAATCGTAGATCTCAGATAGTATCATCCTCCAAAATGTTAACAAAATAAACTTAAAATCCAAATATTTAATTTTAATCACATAATGGAAGTTAAAGGGAATAAACAGACTTTAATTGGTTTAAATAATTAAAAAAAAATGTTATTTATGGTTTTTTTATCAAAAAATGGTATTTTATAAGAGTTTTTATAAATGTGGGTTGATTTTATTAATTTTAAAAAGAATAAATTGAATGTATTTAAGGATATATTGTTTTAAATGATATTATTTCTTAAAACTACCAATGGAGCAGCCTTATCCCTAATTTATTATAGCAATAACCCACCAATGCGTCTTAAATTAATAACCTAACCCTAAGACCGTCTTTTTTTGAAAATTAAACCAAAGCTTTTATAAGGAGGGTTATAGTGATATTATCAGTGTCTGATAGATCCTATGGAATTATTTTGATGTTTCATCAGACATGGAGGGGGTATAATTAATAGAAAATTATTTCTCTCAGTGCTATTATGTTTTAGTTTAGCACTGATTTTTAATGTTAGTGCAAGTAGTGCTGCATCTGTAAATCAAACAAATATTAATGCCTCTGCTACGTCTTTGGATAATGTGACTGCGAATAGCTTATCCAATTATACAACAGGTAATGCAAATACTACTTTAAATACTGATATTAAAAAAGTAACAGCAAATGAAACAAAGAACCCCAATTTGAATAATACAATGGCAGCAGGAGCTCCTGTTTTAGTTAATGGTTTAAGTGTGGTTCAATTAAAAGATGGAACTTCCAGAGTTCAAGCATTCTTCAATAAGTATGATAGATTACCTACTTATGTAAGTTTCGGAACCAGAAAAGTTCCAATTGCCACATTTGAAAAGAACATAGCTACACAGGGTTTAAAGATTAATACTGTAATTGTAAATGGTTTGAATATTGGTCAAATTAATGATGGAATTTCCAGAGTTAACGCATATTACGTTAAATATGGTAGGTTACCTACTTACGTAAGTTTCGGAACCAGAAAAATTCCAATTGCCACATTTGAAAATAATGTAGTTACACAAGGATTGAAAATTACAACAAAAGTTGTAGCTAGTATTAAACCGGATACAAGTTCTGTGGCTGCTCTGGCTAAATCTCTCAAAGGGAGTACAGCTTATAATACTGCTGTGAATTTATTTAATTGGGTTAGAGACAAAATTGGCTATTCTTTTTATTATGACACCAAGTATGGTGCAGCAGGTACCTTAGCACATATGACTGGAAATTGTTGTGATACAGCGAACCTTCTAGTTGCATTGGCAAGGGCTGATGGGATAACTTCTAGATATGTTCATGGATATTGTGACTTTTCTAGTGGTTGGTATGGTCATGTATGGGCTCAGCTGTATGTAAATGGTAAATGGTATACTGCAGATGCTACTAGTTACGCTAACTCATTGGGAGTTGTAAAAAACTGGAATACCGCAACATACACACTATATAAAACATACACTACATTACCATTCTAAAAAGAACCAATAAACTCTTTTTTTCTTTTTTTTAGAGTTTTTATAAATTATACTTTATTAAAATAGTTAAACCATTACATTTTTGGTAAAATATATTTTATATTAATATTATCTTCAATGTCGGTGTAATATTAATGATCAACTTGAAATAGAACTTTTAACTCATTAAAATTAAGGACAGGACATTTACATTTTTTACAAATATTTTCGATAAATCCACTTCAGAGATTTATTGTTGATATTATTGTCCTGTTTCTCTATTTTAAGATAAATAATAAATTTCAAATATAACTTCCAACTACATGAAGAGTGAGGGCAGGATATTAATGTTTTTACAGACACCTCTTCAAAAACTTAACCCCTAAGTTTTATTGAAGATTGTCCTGCCCTTATCCCCCCTATTTTAAAAAATTAATTAACCAAAATTCTAAATACGATCTTCATCAATATAATAATAGGGCATGGGAAATGTTAATATCCGATTTTATTTATAACACTTTCCCCGTGATTGATCATTTAAAAGAGGATAGAAAATATTTTCATGTCCTTATTCACTCAATTATTTTTATTATAAATTTACTAAAATTCTAAATAGGACATCTAACAATGATAATGATGGGGCGGGGAATATATCACCTTTTGGTTTCCTATGAACCATTAGCTTCTATTCGTTCAAAGTAGGACTCCCTGCCCTACTTATTTCTAATTTTGAAATAAAATCAATTACCAAAATTTTAACACAAAGTTAGACACAATATTAATAATGAGGAGTAGGGATCTAGTTTTCTTCTCTTTTTACCAATTCTCCACCGAATTGGTCCCCCCAAATGTGGAAAATTACTCCCTGCTTCTCATCCACCCTAAAATTAAAATCAACAAAAATTTTAATAGATCATATAACAATATAATTAGTAAAGGGCAGGGAAGAATAATCTTAGAAAAATTTCTACAACTATTGGTTAAAAGTCTACCCAAATCTTTTAACGCTGCCCTTTACTTTTCTGATTTTTAAAAAAATAGAATTTAAATTAATTGTCTAGGTTACTGAAAACTTTGTTGAATCCTTGTTACATCAATATTTGCAGTTCCAGTTGCTGATTGAACTAATACTCGTAATATAAGTTCTTTTGCTACACTTGATTTATAAGCAATTCCTAACTGTAAATTGGTGTTTGTCGTATCTGGTAATGTTGATTGTGCTAAAGGACTTTGACTTGAATCAATTAAAGGATCGCTCATTGGATCAATAATCTGCAATGCAACAATACCTCCAGAAAAACTTTTATTGACAGTTATTAATTCGTGAATTGTTCGGTTAGCTGGGGCTAAAATCTTAAAATCTCTGAAAACTGGATTACTTGAAGATGTAGGGTTAAATGTTAATTTGCCTGGTTGTATCACCAAACTTATTGTTTGAGTTGTTATTGTACCTCCTAAAAGCCATGCCTTATTAGTTTCCCACAATTTGGTTATGATCAAAAGATTCAATAATTTCATAAGCTAATCTAGTTATAACTCCAACATCATTTATATCCTCATTTTGAATATTACCTATCTCTGCTGCTGTATTTTTGAATAAACAACCATATAATTTACCACTCATTGATGCTAAATAACCAGATCCATCATCATTCCATGGTGCTAAATAAACTGCATGATTAGATGATGTGGAATTATCTTGAAATATCGATCCTCCAGAACCTTTATAATCTACAACCGAACCAAAATTTCGTAGAATAGAATTCTTAACAAAATCCCCTCCTACCCCCCCCAAATATTTTGACATATTGAATTGCTAACCGGGACATTTATGGATTGATATTCTGTATTTTCAATATTCATCCAAATATTTCGAGTATAATTCATATTTATATTATTATAATTTTGACTTTTAATAAAACAGTCTTTAACAATTGTATTTTTAAATCCTTCAATAGAATAAGAACTAGAGATTATCGATGAGTGCCCACATTGGTACAATTAGCTCATTTTCTTTTAGCTTTTCTTCTACTAAACTGATAAGTTTATATGTGCACTAACCATACTGTTTTTAGGGAATTTAATATACTCCTGCAAGGATTCTAATAGTTGCTTATAGGATAATGACCTTACCTCAGCACTACCCATACCAGATGAAGACATGAGTAGGTTTATGGCCTGAAATTTAGGGTTACAATTTTTCAGAGCTAATTTGATATCATTTTTTGATTTGTTTCCATATAATCTTTAAAATCTAATAAATATTTCTTGACAGATCTATTCCGCATACGTATCTGAAGATCTTCCTCTTTTCCAGCTTCATCTATTAACTCGGTAGGAGTTTTTTTCAATAAAATTACAGTACATTTTTAGTTGAGTGTTATAGCGTGTGATTGTACCTTTACGAATACCAGGATTTTGAATAAAAGCTTTAAATAGTGAATCTTCTAATATGTCCATACAATGAATTTATTCGTTTAATGTATATAATTTTGTTACAAAAAAAGTGAACCTTTTATAGTAACCATTATAATGTTTTATTAAACTTATTATATTCAGCGAGTTAAAAAAGATTTAATCTAATAACTAAAATGGTGGCAATTTTATGGCAACTAAGAAGGATACAATATCAATTGATAAAGAACTTAAAGCAAGGATGAAAATATTCAAAGAAGCTCTTAAAAGTGAAGAAAAGATGTTAGGGCTGCATGATAGTATTTATGGGTCTGAAGTGCTCATAAGATTCGAAGTTTTTCTCCCATCTAGGGATCCACTGCTCTTTGCAGACGGCCTTTTCTTATATATGAATGATCAAGGAGAGATTGTAGATGCAGAATATCTCATAAAAATTGAAGATAAAGTAACTGTATCAAAACTTAAACCTAATGATTTGAAGGTTGTTAAGGACCTTTTCAAAGATTCATTCTCGTTGGAAATCGAATAAATATCAATTTTTAATTTTTTTTTTACATTTTTTTTTTACATTATTTTTTTTAAGAACTTTTTTTATTAAACTCAATAAATTTAATTAATTGTAAAATATTATTTTTTCCAAAAAGAATAATTCTAAAGTTAATTTGTAACAGTTATATACCAATGAGGTTCATATAGTATCTTTGAATAAACTAGAATTAATCTAATCTGTATTAATTCTAAATAATTCAATATATGTACATAAAATTCTAGGATGTAATATGTTTATTATTTTAATAAACAATCAACTCAATTTTATGAGTTTATATGTCCTGATTTACAACTATAAATAAATTTTCTCATTAGTACATGGAGGAATAATTACAATGCGCAGTTTTGAAAAATTAAGTTCCTTAAAGGATTATATTCCCCTAAAAAGGAGTGAATCTGGAGGGAAAAATATTGGTCTCCTAGTAGATGGTCCAAATATGTTACGTAAGGAGTTCAGCCTTAATCTTGATGTTGTAAGAGACATTGTTTCTGAATATGGTAACATGAGGGTTGGTAAAGTTCTTTTAAATCAGTATGCTTCTGATAAACTCATAGAGGCAATTGTTAATCAGGGTTTTACACCTATTGTTGTTGCTGGTGACACAGATGTTTATATGGCAGTTGAGGCCATGGAATTAATTTATAATCCTAATATTGATGTTATTGCTCTTATGACTCGAGATGCTGATTTTTTACCCATAATTAATAAGGCAAAGGAAAATGGAAAGGAAACCATTGTAATAGGTGCTGAGCCTGGTTTCAGTGCAGCACTACAGAACTCTGCAGATAGCGCAATTATTTTAAAATCTGATTTAAATAAAAAGCATGAATAGGTTTTAAAAATGCTTGTTAATTCATTAACTGACGAGGTTAATAAGAGAGATGCCTCACTCAGGATAATTAAATTAATACTTCAAAGCGATGGGAGAAAAGGTTTTTATGATTTAACAGGATTAGCTGGAGGATTTCCAATTCTGGCCGAGGATAAAGCTCTTTTAGAAACTTATGCAGGTCCTGCCGTGTTTGAAGAAGCTGTTCAAACACTTGGTAAGATTCATCTAGGTGGTGAAAAGATACTTGCACTCAATAGAACGAGTTCAGGGATCCTGGCAGCTGTACTTGCACTGGTTAACGAAGGTGATGAAATAGTGCACTTTCTTCCTAAATCTCCAGCTCACCCATCAATCCCTCGAAGTGCAGAATTAGTGGGTGCTAATTATAGGGAATTTGAGGATATAAATGACTTTGAAATCACTGATAATACTTCGCTCGTTTTCATTACCGGATCAACAATGGATCATGAGGTAATTAATTTAAAAGATTTTTTAAGGGTAATAGAAATTTCAAAATCTAATGAAATAACCGTTTTTGTTGATGATGCTTCTGGAGCCCGATTACGTACTGTTGTGTATAAACAGCCACGTGCAATGGATATTGGTGCAGATATTACTATAACAAGTACTGATAAGCTGATGGATGGGCCTAGGGGAGGATTAATGTCCGGTAAAACAGATGTTATGCTTCAAATTAAAACAAAGGCTCATCAATTTGGATTAGAAGCTCAACCACCCCTGGTGGCAGGTATGGTACGTGCACTCGAAAATTTGAGCCCTGAAAGAATATTAGAAGCTTTTATTAATAAACATGATCTGTACAACGGTTTAATAAATGACTTTAAAGGTATTAAAGAGACTCCAACTGGTGTTATGTTAAAACCCGAAGAACTTAAATTAGAATTGAATAATAGGGATATAATAACCGATATAAATCATAATGATCTAGCATATCTTTTTTCAATGTTACTACTTAGAAATCATGGTATTATAACCATACCCGCAGTGGGTATGCCTGGAACATCCTCTACCATACGTATTGACCTGGCATCCAATGATGCAGAAAGAATAACAATACAAAATATTGTTGAATCTTTTAGTGAAACCCTCACACAACTTATAAGGATCATTGATGATACTAAAGCCTGTAAATCAATTCTTTATTATTAAATAACTTAAAAAAAAATCTTTAAAATCAATAATTACGTATTATTTTTCACAATTAAACAAAGTGTATGGGGGTTAAATATTGATTGAAATTGATGGATCCTATGGTGAAGGCGGAGGATCAGTACTTCGTATTGCAACAGCTCTTTCAGCGGTCACATCCAAACCAGTCCATATAACAAACATACGTTCTGGCAGGCCTAAACCCGGACTTATGGCTCAACATATGAATGCTGTTAAAGCTGTAGCAGATCTTTCAAATGCATCAGTTAAGGGATTAAATGTAGGATCAACTGAAATTTCTTTCAATCCCAAATCTTTGAATGGAGGAATTTATAAAATTGATATAGGAACTGCTGGTAGTATCTCTCTAATACTTCAGGCATTTATGATTCCAGCAGCTTTTGCAGATGGCCCAATTAAGATTAGAATTACAGGTGGCACAGATGTTCGATGGGCCCCGAGTGTTGATTATGTTGAAAATGTCAAACTTCCAATTTTAAGGTCGATGGGATACAAAGCAAATATCAATATTATTCAGAGGGGGCATTACCCTCGTGGAGAAGGAATTTTAGAAATTGAAATAGAACCAATAACCAAATTAAAACCATTAAATGTTTCAAACCTCCAATTTGACAGAATTTGTGGTATTTCTCATTCTGTAAAACTTCCAGTGCATATTGCTGAAAGACAAGCCCAGAGCGCGAAGAATATTCTTCATAGAGAAGGGTACAATTCAGAAATTAAAATTAAAAGTTCACAAAATGCCGTTGGACCAGGGTCTAGCATATTCTTATGGACTAATGGTTTAACACCTGTAAGTGGGAGTGCTGTAGGTGAACTTGGAAAAAAAGCTGAAATAGTGGGTTCTGAAGCTGCAAAACAAATTTTATATCATATATCACGTAGATCTGCTGTTGACAAATATATGGGTGATCAACTAATACCTTATATGGCACTTGCTGGAAATTCGAGTATAAAAACAGCTGAACTTACACAACATGCCCTAACCAACATACACATTACAGAGAAGTTTGTCAATAAAAAATTCCATGTTGATGGAATTATTGGTGAAACAGCGGTTATAAAGATAGTTTAAAAAGAATATTGTAAATAATTAAAAAAGTATTTTTTATGAGGTATTCATGTGAATACATTCACCAGATATTATTTTTCTTAGACTGCCATCGTCAAGTTCTAATATAAGGATACCGTCTTTGTTGATTCCTACTGCATCGCCTCGGATAGTTTTACCTCTAGTTCTGACTTCAACCTTATTACCAATTGTTTTTGAAAGGAAACGCCATTCATTCAATATGTCTGGAAATTTACCATCAGTAAATTGGTTGTATAGCTTTTCTAAATTTAGAAGGAATTTTTGTACTAAAATGGCACCGTTTATCTCCGTATCCAATTCATTTTTAAGGGAAGTTGCCCCTTTTTGTAGGTCTGGTGGGAAAAGTGGAACATCAACGTTCATATCTATACCAATTCCAACTACAACATAGTTTACCTTATTAATACTAGCGTTGACTTCGGTTAATATGCCACAAACCTTTTTATTTCCTATTAATATATCATTAGGCCATTTAATACCGACATCAAGTTTCAATTCCTTTTTCAGAGTTTCTGCAACTGCTACCCCTGTTACTAATGTTAATTGTGGTGCTTTTGATGGAGGTATGTCTGGTCTGAGTATTATACTCATCCATACACCGCCAGGGGGTGATATCCATGTTTTACCTCTTCTACCCTTACCCCTATTTTGAATTTCAGCTACTACTACTGTACCTCCCTCTGCACCATTTTCAGCTAAATACTTTGCAACATCGTTGGTTGAATCGACTTCTTTGAAATAGTGGATATCTTTGCCCATAAATTTGGTTTTGAGTCCCTTTTTAACTTCGTAGGGTAAAAGTAGGTTTGGAGTTTTAATGAGCCTATAACCTAATTTAGTATGATTTATAATGTATCCCTCATTTTCGAGTGTATCAAATTCATTCTCTACTTCTTTTTGGGATTTACCAGTTTCATTTACTAGTTGTTCCAAAGGAACGTATTGATCTTTTTTTTCGTAAAGGGTTTTTAATATTATTTTTTTAGTCATATAACTGCCTCTTTACCATTTATTCGGGTTTTTTTAATGAATCTGCCATATAACTTGAAACTGCTGCTGATACTGCTGCAACTTTCCGGGAAGGCAAAAATGTAGATTTAAGACGAGCTTCCATTTCCTTATCTTTTTGAATTACTTTTTCAATGTTTTCAATAATCTCATTTTTATACTGGTCAACAAAGTGTGTGTGAAGATTTGCATCTCTAAAGTGTTGATTGGCCATCATTGACTTATGGAATGGTATAGTTGTCTTAACACCGAGTATAATATATTCTGACAATGCCCTTTGCATTCTTGCAATAGCTTCGTTACGTGTTCTTCCCCACACTATGAGTTTGGATATCATTGAATCATAATATGGTGGTATTGTATAATTGTTGTAAACACCACTGTCAACCCTTACACCATTACCACCAGGTGATCTGTAACCTGTGATCTTGCCAGGATTAGGTGCAAAATCGTTTAAAGGATCTTCGGCATTTATACGACATTCTATTGCATGACCCCTAACAGATATATCGTTCTGGGTACAGCAAACTTCTCTACCTGCTGCTATTTTGATCTGCTCCTTAACAAGGTCTACACCCGTAACTGCTTCAGTTATTGGATGTTCTACTTGAATACGGGTGTTCATCTCGAGGAAGTAATATTCACCATCTGAATAGATAAATTCTACTGTACCAGCATTGGTGTATCCTATAGATGTTGCTGCCTTAATAGCCGTATCACCCATATCTGCTCTGAGTTCGTCTGTCATAATTGGTGATGGAGCTTCCTCAATAAGTTTCTGATGCCTTCTTTGTATGGAACATTCCCTGTCTGCTACATGGATGGTGTTTCCATGCTCATCTGCAAGTATCTGAAATTCTATGTGTCTTGGTTCTTCAACGTACTTCTCTACGTATACTGTAGAATCTCCAAATGCAGATGCCGCAACGGATTTAGTTGATTCTATGGCTCTTACCAATTCATCTTCCTCATAGACGGTTCTCATTCCTATTCCGCCACCACCTGCTGATGCCTTAATAATAACTGGATATCCTATAGCTTCTGCCATTTTAGCGGCTTCTTCTACAGAATCTATTCCTTTACTCGCTCCAGGTATTACAGGAACACCTGCCTTTTTCATGAGTTTTTTAGAGGTAATTTTACTTCCCATTTCTTCGATAACTCTTCCACTTGGCCCTATTAGTTTAATTCCATGTTTTTCACATTCTTCACCTAGAAGAGAGTTTTCTGCAAGGAATCCATATCCTGGGTGTATTGCCTCGGCACCTGAATTTAATGCAACGTCTATTATTTTATTAATATTCAGGTAACTTTTTGCTGGTGCTGGTTCGCCAATATTATAGGCTTCATCTGCGTATTTTGCAAAAAGAGAATTTTTATCGGCATCTGAGTATACTGCAACACTGTCTACTTTCAGTTCTTTGCAGGCTCTCATTACACGTATTGCTATTTCTCCACGATTGGCTATTAAAACCTTTTTAAACATGATATCGTTCCTTAAGAATTTTATTTATCATACCCTTAATAATAAGCTTTGAAATCTTTTTTTAACGTTAATATTTTATATCTATTTTTATATTGACATATATATATAATAAATTTTATACTTAGTAACTAAACCTTATTTATAAATGAGTTGTAATGAATATTTCTATTAATCTTATTCGATCTTCAATTCAAGTCATATTATATAATGATAATATTTTAACCCCATTATGTGGAATGATCTTCTATTTAATTCCATCTTATAAGGATTGTTTTCATGTTTAATAAACAAAGACAGCTTGAAATGGCTTTACAAGATATTCCTCCCCATCAAAATCCTAAAGTAGATCTGGAACAGTATTCTACACCCGCGGTTATAGCTGCTGATGTTCTGTGGAATGCTTATTCAATTGGAGATCTTGAAGGGATGAAGGTTGTAGATCTTGGTTGTGGTACTGGTATATTCACAATTGGTTCTTCTATGATGGGTGCTAGAGAATCTGTTGGTATTGATGTTGATAATGAAGCAGTTTCAATAGCAGAAGTCCAAGCACTGAAAATAGGAGTTCAAGATAAAGTCAGGTTTGTGACCAGTGATATTAGAGATTTCAGCGAATCAGCTGACACGGTTATACAAAACCCTCCATTTGGTGCTCAGAAAGCTAAAAGAAACGAGGCGGACAGATTATTCATGGTTAAAGCTCTTGAAATTGCACCGGTAGTTTACTCATTCCATATACATGAAACTGAAGATTTTGTCACGAATTTCTTCAAAAAAGAAGGTGCCAATGTATCTCATGTATTCCATTACACATTCCCTATACCTCGCACCTATGATTTCCATAGGAAGGACAAGGTAAATGTTAAAGTTGTACTATTAAGAGTTGAAATATAAATGCTAATGTCCTTTAAAGAGCACAATCCTTCTAAGGTTCATAATATTAAAAATAGTGTAAACTCACTTGGAATAACGTATTCTTAAAAATAATTCTCTAATATAAATTTAATACAATTAATGAGTTTTAAGAATATTAAGAATATTAAGAATTAATTTTTTTTTATTGCGGTATTTTTCTTTTTTTGAATTATATGCATAACTTTATATATTAAAACTTTTAAAGTATAATCTAAATAGTAATATTAATAATATAACTAATATTAGTAATAAGAAGGTGAAATCTTGGATTTAATAATACCGATAGGATTGATATTTGGATTTTTTTTACTTTACTTTAGAGAATTTCTATTAACCTNNTTTGTATCATACCTCAAGTTTAGAGATTTATAGAAATTCTCTTTATCCTATTTCTGGGATACAACAGATCGTTGAAAAAATCTCATGAAAAGACAGTTAATTAATTATTTTGATAATATTCTTTTTAATATGGTAATTTCTAGTCAATAATAATTTATTTTAGTTTTCAAGTTGAAAATTAGATATATGATTTTTTTTTTATTTGTGTTGAAAAATATGGAATCTCACCATAAAATTTATAAATTATGCTATACTAAATTGTATTAAGGTGCATTAGACTGAATAATAAAATATTCTATGAAGTAATATATGAATATTTTTTTTACTAATTTCCTAAAAAATGTGAGGTAAAAGTAAATTTGGTGAAAACATGCTTGCAAAAATGCCACAAAAGACTGCAAAATCACCTTTTAAAAATAAATTAACTATCCTCAGTTTGATATTATTAATGGGTCTAGGTTTATCGGCTGCTTATTTTACGGTTCCATTTTTACAAGTCCCTATTCCCGCACCAGATAATTTGATTGGTAATACAACTAATAATACTATATCTGCTCCACTTACACACACAGGTGCATCAGCAATTAAAATACAAACACCAAATGTAAATACTACACCAACAACTAACACCACTTCAACTAATGTAAACACCCAAAATACAACGAGTAAACAGAATACAAATATCTCTAAAAGATCTACAACAACTAATTCTAAAACAAATATGAATTCA
This sequence comes from Methanobacterium sp., assembly GCA_003151535.1. Taxonomy (GTDB): domain Archaea; phylum Methanobacteriota; class Methanobacteria; order Methanobacteriales; family Methanobacteriaceae; genus Methanobacterium_B. The sequence continues at coordinate 3,768 of PLXT01000026.1, read as the reverse complement.
AAAACAACCCCATCATCTACAAATACTAAAAAACAACTAACAATATTGGATAATTATTAATAATTTTTTTATAAATTATTTAATTTTTTATTTTTAAATATATTATTCGGACTGATTTTAGGTTATAACAATAGGCATATCATTATATTATATGTAGATTATAATCTAGAATAATTCTTGAATTTTTAATTAAATTGTTCTATTTTAATAAGAATTATCATAACTGGGAGATAAGTTGATGGATCAAGACTCGAAATGTTACATTCCTTCCCTTGATCTTCCTGAAGACTGGTCATGTCTAAAAACAGTTGGTCCAGGACCATTTGTAACCAAGGCGATCATGAGACATCCTAAAGGTTCACGTGTTCAATGGAATTCTCGGGACCAACGTAAGCATCATAACCTCCTTGAGGGCAATCCCACTTCTACATGGTATTCCCCATCTTCGATTGGATGGTGGGTAGGTATATTATTTGCTATTGGTGCTGCTTGTTTTGCTTTTGGCACGGTTCCATTTTATCTTAATTATGTGGGTGTGCAAAATGATGGTTTAACATTTTTTATTGGATCGATTTTTTTCACTTCAGCCGCATTATCTCAATATATAGAGACTATTAATGCACGTCAAACTCCTATAGGTTCATTAATAAAAGAAGAAATACGGTTTATAACATGGGAACCTAGGAGAATTGATTGGCTTGCAAGTGTTGTTCAGTTGATTGGTACTGTATTATTTAATATTAGTACATTTTACGCCCTTAATTTCGCAATGACAACACAAGAGATAAACCATTTAGTATGGGGACCAGATGTCTTTGGTTCCATATGTTTTTTAATTGCTAGTGGACTGGTATGGTTGGAAGTTGGACATTCATTACTATCATGGCAAACAGGAAATCTTTCATGGAGAATTGCATTCTTGAACCTTTTAGGTTCGGTAGCATTTGGAATTTCTGCTGTTGCAGCATTTATTCCACCAATGAAAGGACAACCTTTAAATATTGTATTAGTAAATCTTGGAACATTTGTTGGAGCAGTGTGCTTCTTTTTAGGTGCGGTATTATTACTACCAGAAAGAACCAATCCAGATGTTATTTTAACAAATAGTAGTGCTGTTTTAGGTAAATGATATCATAAAAAAATAAAGAAATAGAATTTAATCATTTCTATTTAGTAAAGGAGTGTAGGATTACCCCTTTCTTCTATAATTTTTCTCCTTTCTTCAAGGGATCTGTTCAGATTATCAATGGAATCCATTATATCTTTGAAAAGCATTTCAACCATATCTTTACTGAAACTTTCCTTTATAACCATTCTTAAAACGGATATGTCCTCTGCGTTAGCCGGGAGTGTGTATGCTGGTACAATCCATCCTTTTTGCCTGAGCTTTTCAGAAAGGTGGAGTGCATTAAATTCACAGTTTTGAAGTTTCACAGCTACCAATGGATACATGACATTTTTGTTAATTATTTCAAATTTATCGGTCTCTTGCAATTTTGAGGCAAGGTAGCGTGCATTTTTTTGCATGTTTTCCATAATACTCCTGTATCCATCCATTCCAAGTCTTATAAAGTTGTAATATTGTGCTATTATGGTACTGCTGCCCTTTGAGAAGTTAAGCGAATAGTTGGGCATGAGCCCTCCAAGATAATTTATATTGAAAATAAGCTCTTCTGGAAGATCTATTTTATCTTTAAATATTAACCATCCAATGCCGGGATATACTAGTCCATATTTATGGCCAGATACATTGATTGATCTTACCTGTTCCAATCTAAAATCCCACAGTAAATCTGGATAAAGGAATGGTAAAATGAAACCTCCACTTGCGCCATCAACATGTATGGGTATGTCCCATCCTTTGGTTTTTTTAATTTCTAATAAAGCATTGTTTATGTCTTCAATCGGATCCATCTGTCCCGTAAATGTTGTTCCAACAACAGCACCCACCGCTATGGTATTTTCATCTATTTCTTCCATCACATCCTGGGCAGTTATGGTGTAAATATCTTCTCTTAGAGGTATCAATTTGAGTTCGACATCAAAATATCGTGCAAATTTTTCCCAAACCGTATGAACATCTGCCCCCATTACAATGTTTGGCTTATCAACTGGTTTGCCTTCAGCTTCTCTTCTTAACTTCCATGTCCATTTATGAGCTAAAAGACCCAGCATAATTGACTCTGAAGAACCTATTGTGGCACTTCCAACTGAATGACAATCTTCTGGCGCGTTGAACAGTCTTGCAAGCATGTTAACAACTCTATCTTGAATAACTTCTGTTTGAGGATATTCATCGTTGTCAACGTAGTTCTTTCCAATACTCTCCATTATGAGCTTATCTGCTTCAGGTTCCATCCAAGTCGTAACAAAACTTGCCAGGTTTAGGGCAGGATTGCCATCTAAGTTAAGTTCATCGTGTATTATCTGGTAAGCTGCCCTTGCAGGCATACCTTCATCTGGCATTTCATATTTAGGAACACTTTTTGCGAAGTAACGACTGCCGTAGGTAGTTGTATATTCCCTTTCAGATTTTTCCATTTCACCTAAATTTTTCTTGTTAGATAACATTTTTTCTCCCCTTTTTTTTATTAAATAAAATTTATAATCCACAGATAATCGAATCTTTAAATTTTTCTAAATTGGTTTGTCAATTCTTATCAATTCGTATCAAATTATTTATTCTTTATATATTCCTTTAAATCATCAAGTTCTGATCTTAGTTCATCTATATTTTTATTAACTTCATTAATCCTGTCCAGTTCATCTAAACGTGAGGTGATTGTGTCCAATTTTTCATCCACAGATTTTACCTTGGCACTGGTTTTTTCAGCTAAAGCTTCTGTACCCTTTCTAAACTTTTCAATTAAAGAGAAAGTAGCAACTGATGTCACTATACTGGTGAGTAATAATGCACTGAACATGGAAATTACACCCATAAGCCTGCCTATACCAGTTACAGGAATTATATCTCCATAACCTACAGTGGTTATGGTTTGAAGAATATACCATATGGAATCATCATAGGATGTTACTTCTGGATTTACACCATGTTCCACCATGTAAAAAACATAGGAACAGAAAAAGAAAATTGTCAAGAAGAATGCTAAGGCATAAACCAGCCTGGTTTTTTCATGATACTTTATAACCTCCAAACCAACTTTTCCTGCAAACAAGTAAAGAGCAAAAATTTTGATTAATATTAAGATCTTTATGATGAGCGTGGGATACAAAACACCAAAAAAATGGAATGAAATAAAATAAATTGGTATTAAAACAATAATATCGGACCAGTTATCATTAATAAATGTTTTTAGACTGGATTTACTAGTACTAACTCTCCATAGAAATACAAATAATAGGATAAAAGACACTATTAAATCGAAGGTACCCATATTTTCAAGTGTTACTGATTTTAAATTGGGAGAAATTACTGTTAAGAAAAGTAAAATTCCATCCATTACTATTAGGAAGACCAATACAGCTTGCCATAATATGCACGGTCTGTTACTCATCACTTTCATGATAGCTATTATTTCCTTTTGAGCATAAATCAGTTTATGTTCATGTATTCAAAAATAACTTAAACTAATACTAAATTATATATAAAAAAAATAGAAAAAAAGGATAATTTTCATTTATTATTTCTTACCCTTATTATCCCCAACAATATTTGTTTGTGAGATCATTTCAGGTGCAATTAACTCAATTAATCCTGCTATAATAAGGAATGCACCAATTAATGCGGCTAATACCAATGGATTGGCT
>PLXT01000025.1 GCA_003151535.1 Methanobacterium sp. | reverse complement strand
TTTTTAAGATTTATAAGGGAATTTACTGTAGCTACAGCAATCGGTGTTCCGCCCTTAGGACCAACAGTTATTAAATTAGGTATATCCGTTTTTTGAAGTGCTTTTTTGGATTCAGCAGCCCCAACAAATCCTACTGGAACACCGATTACCGAGCACACATTAATTGCATTTTCTTTAACAAGTTTTAAAACTTCTAAAAGTGCTGTTGGTGCATTACCAACTACTACTATCCCATCAAAGCCTTCATTAGATGCAACCCTAATGGCAGCAGCTGCACGGGTAATATTTTCTTCCTTAGCAATTGAAACCGCCCTCTCATCTTTAATATAACACTTAACTTTGCCAGGATATTTATTAATCCCTATTTTAACCATGTTGATATCGGTTAAAATGTCTTTTTCACTATTAATAGCTTTCAAGCTTGTCTCTACAAAGTCTTTACTCATTTTGGTTATATTTGCATATTCTGGATCAGCTGTTGAATGAACGATCCTCTCGACGATAATTCGCTCTTCAAATGACATGTCCTTAGTTTTATGGTTTATAAGGGATCTTACTATCTTCCTGCTTTTTTCAGCTATTTCACAGCCCTGTTTTGTTGATGCACCCATAGAAATGGTAGCATTTGTAGAATCTTGTCTTTTACTCATAATACCTTCTCAAATAAATTCTGATCTAACTATGTGACATATTATATAAATTAACTCTTGAAAACATTTGGTTATTAAGTTGAATAAATTTTTTAGTCAACTTAATTCAGATTATTCTATGTATTTTTCTAAATAAAATATAATAAAACCATCTAATATAATATATACATGGATATTTACAAACTGTCCTTAAAAAATCTCCGCAGGAACAGGTTAAGGAACCTATTCGCTATTTTAAGAATTACATTGGGAGTTCTTATTTTGATAATTTTAATAAGCTCAGGATTAGGTTTAAACACTTTCTTAAAACAGGCAAATTCTTTTAATCTTGAATCTAATGGAACCGACTCGCAGTCAATTGTAACCACAATTGCAAACCAAGTGAATTCATTTTTAGGAACTAATCATAGCAAATCAGTTGTAATAGACAAGATCAAGGGTTTAATAAATAATATTGTTTACATTGTTGATGGAATCGCGAGTATAGTATTTTTAGTTGGAATTTTGGACATTATTAATACAATGGGTTTTAATTTAAACGAAAGAAAACGAGAAATTGGAATATTAAAAACTTTAGGATTCTCAAAGGTACAATTACTCACGAGTTTATCCATAGAAGCTGGACTTTTAGGATTGTTAGGGTCTATTGGAGGAGCTTTAATCGCCTCAATTGGATTGATCTTTGTAGCTAACATTATCGGAATATCTATATCAATACTAATACCACCTTGGCTCCTAATTGGAGTAATATCCCTTACAACAATCTTATGTATGATTTTAGGGCTGGTACCGGCATGGTTTGTAGTCGAAAGAAATGTTGAGGAGGCACTGGCTTAATGAATGAACCTAAAAACTATGCGTCTGTTGAATTGAATGATGTCTGGAAGATCTACAAAAATAAAGACAATGTAATACCTGCCCTTTCTAGGATAAACTGTTCTTTTAAGGAATGTTCTTTTAATATCATACATGGTCCGTCAGGATGCGGCAAATCAACATTGATCAGAATAATTGGACTAGTAGAAACTCCTTCACTAGGAGAAGTGCTGATAAAATGTGAGAATACTAGTGACCAACCTCAAAAAATCAGAAATTCCATAATTCGGGATGAAATTGGTATGGTGTTTCAGGGTTCAAATCTGATCCAAACATTAAATGCTGTAGAAAATTTAACACTCCCCATGTGGTCTTCAGATAATAAAAAAGCCGAAGACCTTCTTAAAAAAGTTGGATTCAATGATTATAATAAATTTCCAAATGAAATGTCATTAGAAGAAGAACAGAGAGTATGTATAGCTCGTGCAATGGTTAATAATCATTCAATAATATTGTTAGACGAACCAAGTGGAGCCCTCCATTCAAAGGAAGCTGATCAAATTATGGAACTTCTGCTTGACCTGAACAGATCAGAAGGTTTAACCATAATTCTAACGACTAATAATAATAAACTTTTCCAGTTTGATTATAATCTGTTTGAGATGGTTGATGGAACAATACTAAAGAAATAGAATAATTTTATTTCAATTTAAAAAATTAGTTAAATTTGATATCAAAAAAAAGGATAGGTATTTCATAGTTTAATTACTATTTTTGAGTCCTCTTTGTTTGTTGTTATCTTCGAATATAACATATGTCCCTGAAATCTTATCAAGGATTCTGTCATTTGAATCTCCAAATATAAACCCGAGTATAACATCTGCAATTAGGGGGAAGTAATAAATTTTGGACAAATTTCTTATAAAAGCTTTTTTGTAACCTACATTTCCATTAACAGCTTTTATCTTCAGTTTAAATAGTTTTTTACCCAAAGTTGAATCTGTTTTTCCCTCCATAAATGCGAAATAAACTATTATAATGATTGCTGCTATAAAAATCCAGTAATTTAGTACAGAGAATATGCCAAGTTGAGCAAACACCAAGAATACAATGGCACTAACAACGTACATAAATAGAGTTAAAATAATTATGTCCACCAATAAAGCTGCAAATCGTCGACCCCAAAAGTTTTCCATCTTATCACATCGTTAAAGTTATTATTCATGAATTTTTAAAAATCAATTATCATTCCCAAATCAACATTATTTCTAATTATAATGCTTAATACTCTTTTATTGCTCTTTATTTATAAATATTATTACAATACCCTACATTTTAATATAGTTTATTTCATTAATTGAATTAACTATGAAATTAGCATACCCTAGGTACTGGATCAGCAATTGGTGCTTCAAGTATTCTCTTACCACCCAATAATGTTTCAATAATTACATGTGATTCGTTCGTTACTTCTCCTATTATTTGAGCATCCTTACCATACTTAGTATTCCTAATAGCTGCTAATATTTCATCAGCCTTATTCGATTCAACTCCCATCACAACTTTACCCTCATTTGCAACCTCATATGGATCTATGCCCAACATTTCTGAAGCAGCCACTACTTCATCTTTTAATGGAATTTTTTCTTCATCTATAAGCATGCCTACCTTTGATTTTGAGGCAAGTTCGTTTAATGCATTTGCAATTCCGCCTCTGGTAGGGTCTTTCATTGCAGTTACACCCCCTATTTTAAGAGCAGCTTCAACCATTCCCCAAACAGGTGCCACATCTGATTTAAGATCGGTTTCAAACCCGAATCCTTCTCTGTACGACATCAATGATATCCCATGATCACCAACACTGCCAGTTAGTATAATTTTATTGCCTGTCTTTAGGCCAGAATCGCGTATAACTTCTCCTTTTTTAACAATACCTATGCCTGTAGTGGATATGATAATCTTATCGAGTTTATCGTGTTCCATTACCTTGGTATCTCCCGTTATTACAGCCACATCTGCTTCAATACAGACTGCATCCATTGATTTTATTATTCTCTCAAAATCATCACCAGAAAATCCTTCGCTAATCACCATTGCATTTGCTATTGCGAGAGGTTTGGCACCCATAACTGAAACATCATTAACAGTCCCTGCAATAGATATTGTTCCTATATCTCCTCCGGGAAAGAATATGGGATCAACTGTATGACTATCCGTACTTATTACAATTTCATAATTATCAAAAGGGATTGTAGCCCCATCATCAAGATCGTCAAGGCCCACTCCTCCATTAACATTTTTATTTTTAAGATTTCCAAGTATGATTTCTGATATGAGACCCTGCATGATCCCGCCACCAGCACCGTGAGACATACCTATTTTCATAAGATTCACCATTCTCCTTTTTTAAGATTGTATTAGTATTCTTTAAATTGAATTTAAGAGAAAATAATCTGATCAACTAATCAGAAAATTTTCAAATAAACTCTGATCGATATTTAGGATGTTTTAAAGCATTTAATTAAATATAAATTGAAATGTATGGAAATTGAGAAAATTTACTTATTCAGGTATATTCTGTTTATTCCCAAAAAGTTCTTAATTGGGTATTAGATCATTAGATATAAAAACTATGATATTCCTAAAAAATGTGATAATTAACTTAATTCATTCTAATGATTTAACTCACACCCATAGATAAAATATTTGCTGATAATCCATTAGTCTTTCCTTTTAAATACTTGAAATAGTTTAAAGGGTTTTTTTGGAGGTGTGCTTGGTTTTTCACCTTGATACACTATTTTAACTTCACATCCCAATGGTACATCCTTAAATTTATTGTCTAACACTGTTGATCCAAATACATCTATTTCTCCATTTTTAGTGTCCAAAGTATATTTGGTGCTGTGATACATTCCAACATCATCTTCCCTACGGATATATTTACCACTTATTTCTTCACCTATTGCTTCGGGTCTCCAAATTGCATCTTCCGGATCTTTAATTTCTTCCCATTCACTAGTTTTTTTATTCTGCATCTTTTTAACCATTTAACCCATTCCCTCAGTTAATCATCATCAAAATTACTTATACAATACTCTCATTTATAAAATTAAATAATCGTAATAATTGATTTCATCATTAGTTTTTAACTCAATTTTTTTAATTTTGAATTTTTAAATACATCTATTATACTATCGATTATCTTAATTGTTTAATATTATTTAATCATTTTATGATGAACATCACCATTTAAAACAACATATTTTTATGTCTTTACTAATAAAACATGGATCACTAAAAAAAACTGTTTAATAATGATAGAATTTCTGTTAAATTTTTTTATAGTATTTGTTAGATTAAAAAATATAAAATTAAAAATATTAATATAGAGTGATCTACAAATGAAGTCTTTCCTAGAAAGATTTTTTTAGGAAAATCTAAAATTATATAATTATGATAAATATCATCCATGATGAAATTTTCATGAATATGAAATAATATACATTTTTAAGCTTAGAGGTGAAATAATGGCAATTTGGCAAGGAAAATCATTAAGAAAACCGAGTGGTGCTCGTGCAAAGACCTACAGAAATAAAAGAAATATGGAATTTGGAAGAGACCCAGCAGATACCAAGATCGGAGACCGTAAAATCAAAATAATTAGAACAAAAGGCGGTAACGAGAAAATAAGACTGGCAAACGAAAAAAACATCAATGTTGTGGACCCTAAAACCAATAAGATACAGGTAGCAGAGATCATGACCGTAGTTGAGAATACAGCAAATACTCACTTTGTTAGGCGTAATATCATAACCAAAGGGGCCGTTGTAGATACTAGTCTCGGCAGGGTAAAAGTAACCTCAAGGCCAGGCCAGCACGGCATGATAAACGGTGTGCTTGTTGAATGATGAAATTTTAAAGAACGTTAGCGAGTTCCTAGGGGATGTAAATAAAAACCTCCCTGAAGGAATGGAACTCGAATACGAAGGTTTCTATGAAAGGGGTTTCTTTGTAACAAAGAAAAGATACGCCCTCATAGAAAATAGTAATATTGTTGTAAAAGGATTAGAATTGGTTAGGCGTGACTGGGCTCCGGTCGCCAAAAAAACACAAGAAAAGGTCTTAAGAGCCATTCTTGAAGAAGCTAACCCTAAAAAAGCTACAAAAATCATCCGTGAAATAGTTGAAGAGATTAAAAAGGGTAAAATACCCCTTGAAGACCTTGTAATACATACTCAACTTACAAAAAATCCCGACGATTATGTTCAAATGGCCCCTCATGTTTTAGCAGCTAAAAAATCCATTGCTTGTGGACGAAATGTTGCCAGAGGAGCTATAATCCGTTATGTAATAGTAAGGGGAAAAGAACCCATTAGTAAACGTGCAATCCCATTAGAAGACGTTGATGTTACTAACTACGATCCAAATTACTACATTGAAAATCAGGTCCTTCCTGCAGTTTCAAGGATTATTGAAGCAATTGGTTACTCAAAAGAGGACATATTACATAAAGAAAAACAAAGCAGTTTGGATGCATATTTTTTGGTTGAGTAAACTATAAATATTAATCTTAGAGGGAGAAAATTGTTAAAATTATTTTTTTACCCAAATANNTTTGAAAACGATGGTGCAAAAATGATAAAAGCTGTTTTTTTTGATATTGACGATACATTATACGATACCTCAGGGTTTGCAACACTGGCTAGAAAAGCTGCATTAAATGTAATGATTGATGCAGGACTACCATTATCTCATGATGATGCTTATACCCTTTTAAGAAAAATCATTAAAGAAAAAGGTTCGAATTATGACAGACACTTAAATGTGCTAACTAAAGAAGTTTTTGGTGAGGAAAAACCGCTTTTAGTTGCTCTTGGAATGATCACATATCACAATGTAAAATTCGCATTGTTAAGATTATTCCCCGAAACCATGTCTACTCTTATTCATCTCAAGGCAAGAGGATACCATTTAGGNNGTGATTTCAAATGGTATAACTATTAAACAATACGAAAAACTTGTTAGATTGGGATTACATCATTTTTTTGATTCTGTTATAACATCCCAAGAAGCCGGTGTTGAAAAGCCTGATGTTGCAATATTTGAACTAGCAATGGAAACAATGAACTGTAAAGCAGAAAATTCTGTTATGATTGGTAACAATTTTAATGATGATATATTAGGGGCCATAAATGCAGGTATGTCTGCAGTATATTTAACTCCAGAATTAAAAGAATCTGAAAGAGTTATAATTAAAGAGAAGAATTTAAAACTTGATATTATATCCGATATTGGACAAATTAAGGACATAATGTAGAAAGGCTTCAAACGTTATCTATTATATACTTATAACAATAATAATTTTGTAAAGAGTATTTATTGCAAAGATAAGGTGGTTAAATGAGTTATTATCATGATTCTAAAATGGAACATATATTTGAAGTCCTTAAACAGCCTAAAACACTTGAAGAAATTCAATTATCAGAATCATTTGTTAATGATCTGATATTAAAGATTATAACAAGTTATGGTACTGTTAAAACCAGTACACTATTCGATATAACATACATACACTGGGATATATTAGAAAGGTGTTTGAGCAAACTTGAAAAAGAAGGGTTATGCGCACCTGTTAGTGGTAGTTTCCTTTTTTCAAGTGTTCAGTACAGCATATCAAAAAAAGGCCGTGAAAAAAATAGGGGAATATCTGAAGAAAATCCTTATATTGGTGTTGCGCCTGTTAGTTATGATAATTATGAAGAGATAATGGAAGCTCAATTAAAAGGCAGGTATCCAATAGAAATACCTCCAGAAGTTATTGAGTCCACGTTCAAGGATGTTGTTGGGGTCGAATATGCAAAGGAATCCCTTATTGAATCCTGTATTATTGGTAAAGGAATATTCATTTATGGACCTCCTGGAACTGGTAAAACTTTTTTAACAGGCAAAATGTCTGATCTTTTGCCCCCTATTATAATTCCAAAATTTGTTGAATTCGGAGGTAAAGTTATACAAATTTACGACCAAGATTTCCATAAGATGTGTCCAGAACAACCCGAAGATACTAGATGGGTTAAGATTCACGCCCCATTTGTTTTAACAGGTGCTGAACTAAATTTAAACAAACTTGAAACTAATTATGATCCAAATAAAGGAGTTTATGAAACAAGCCCAATAATAAAGGCTAACGGCGGTATACTATTAATAGACGATCTTGGAAGACAAAGGGACGACCATGAACTAATTTTAAACAGACTTATAGTTCCCATGGAAAATAAAAGAGATGTGGTCTATGTGAGAGGTATTCCAGTAATAGTGCACAGCAATTTTATACCCGCATTTTCAACCAACTTGGACATAAGTATAATGGATGAAGCCCATTTGAGAAGAGCTCCATTACATATCTTTCTCAAAAATCCAGATATTATTGAGTTGGCCCAAGTTTTCAAGATGAATCTTGATTATCTCAAAGAAAGATACGATGAGAATATCTTTGAGCGATTCATGAAAGTTTATATAAAATGTATTGACGGAGGGGAAGGACTTAAACCTACTTTTGCACATGCTAGGGATGTTGCACAGATATGTCAAGCTGTAAGAATAAATAGAGGTAAGGATATAATCGACATTGAAGTGCTAGAAGGTGCTCTTGAAAGGCATGTCCTGATCGTTCTTCAAAGGATGAAGATAAACATCGCCCAGATCACAAGGAAAACAAGATCATTTCGTGTAAAGACTGCACAAATTGAACAGGCTCAAAAAGCATTAACAGAATTTGGTGCTAGTAAAATCACTAATGAGGCAGAAGCATTAATTCTTGATATGGATGATAATATAACTCCTGTACAATTAGTAGAATATCTACATAAATGGGATATTATGGTTGATAGAATCGATTTGATAGCAGAATCAGATAAAGAATTGAGGAGTACCATACTTGAAATTCACGAAAATTTAGATCTTCACTAACAACATAACTTTAAATGAATGCATGATAAAAGATCTAATTGATATAATACAAATTATTAAATTTATCTTTTAACTAAATTAAATAATCAAAGAAGTGATCTTTATGGTAAGCGATTTTGCAATAATATTTTCACATATAATCCCACCCATTATGGGCTTTATTGGCATATTACTCATGTGTACAGGTATAATGGACAAAAACAATCAATATACATTAGCAGGAATTGTTATATTCTTTGCTGCAGGAGTTATACCCTTCTTCATATTACCCTATCTTCTATTTTAAATCGAATATAGTAAATAAATTGTATATCTGAAATTTAAAAATAATTAATCTTTTTTTAAAATTGAGGCTGTCTCGTAATTAACTTTT
>PLXT01000034.1 GCA_003151535.1 Methanobacterium sp. | reverse complement strand
TTTGATTTATGAGACAGCCTCTAAATGAAGAAAAGAATAATATTAAAGTAATTTTACATTCTTATTGATATTACTTTCTCGTTAAATAGTATATTTTCTGTTATATAACCCCCTAGCGACATATGATACTTATTATCCATACTTACTATTATCCAATTAAATTTTTTAAACAATATTAACAAAGTTGTGGAAATACTTGACAAAATTGTATATTTCAAACAAATCATGATTGAACAATAAGAATGAAATTTATCATATAAGTGTGGTCTTATAAACTTTATTAAACTATTTTATGGATTGATTAAATTTTTAAAATGAATTAAGTGTCCAGATTTGGTGGTTGATGCATATTCCACAGTACCAGTTTTCTTGTTATTGAACCTTATATCACGAATAACTCATGAAGCTGTAGTTAAATCAGGTCAAAATAGTTTCATTTATTAATTCTATCGCTTTATCTCATTAAACACCCTATAAAAATTGTTGACATTTATTTAATTTTTTGAAAATAATTTAATACAAATTGATAAATTTATACATCAGTTCCATTATATACCCATGCTTTTTTAGAATGAGTATAACCATTTTTAATAATACTATGATAGGGGCCAATACCATCCATATTAGCAAGATGGAAAACGTGATCCATACCTTTTGTAGCATTAATACAATTTTCAGCAATCCTCAAATCCATTGTAAACTTCTCAGAATATATGGTTCAGAAATATAGTCATCCTATTTAATATCTACTACCCTAACCTCATAAAGCTGTTTTGCAAGATGACTACCAATAAAACCTCCTGCACCACTAAACTAAAATCTTTTTCATAAAATAAACCCTATTCTCAACTATCTAATTTAATTATTTTACAAAATTAACTGAAATTTTTTATAGTGTAAATAGTATAATTTCCAAATGTTTTTGAAAGCATATAATGACTTTGGATATAATTATCTAAAACCATTATTCCGTTGCTCTGTGCGTTAATATTTTCACCTCCACTCCATAAAATTATATAATTTACATTATTCTTTTGAAGTTCCTTAATCATTTCTAACTGCACAGGGAGGGTTGTAATAACTCCAGGCTCCAGATCATAATAGAATACACCACTATCCCTTCCAGCAAGAAAATAAAACATAACATTATTGACATCTGTGTTATCCGTATTAGTATTTCCAACAAATATCTTGTCATTTGGAGGAACTGTTAGTTGAATATATTTAACACCATCAATAAAATCCTCTTGTTGAGAAACATAAATTCCATTACCTCTTTCTAAATTTAATGGCGTCACATTATTAATTTTATTAGTTAATACGGGTGTAGAATATAATATAAATGATCCTATGATTAGAAAAAGAACTAAAAATTTCAAAATAGTACTTATCGGGTGTCTAATAACAATTTGTGGTTGAATTAAATAGTTAATTTTTATTATTTCCGAGCAAAAAAAAGCAAATAAGATTAAAGCTGTGATCATTGCTGGAAAAAAATGACCCGAATCAGGTCGTACTTTCGTATAAAAGGTTAAACTTAACCCTAAAAATAGAAGAAAAATAACTTTCCAATCTTTCTTGGAGCCAAAATTTCTTTTACTTAGATTGTAAAATATCCACAAGGATATGCAGAGATAAATGAATATTGGTATCAAATCATAATATTGGTAACTCCAAGGAAAGGGGCTATACAATGGATAAATTTGTATTGGATATATTATGAACTGGGAGATTAATTCGTTAATTGGGACGTAATATAACAGGAGAATTACTAAAGGCACGATTGTTAATATACTAAAAACCCAAAATATTATCAGCTTTTTTTCGGCTTTTATCAGGCTTAATAATCTATTATAACCTAAATCAGAATAGTAAATATAGTTAAATATTAGTAATGTCAAACTTATACTCAAAAATAGGTACAAAAAGAAGTCCCATCTAAAATATACAGTTATACCCGTTAAGATACCTGCAATAATAAGATTTTGTCTACTCCTATTTTCAAAATACTTGAAAATAAAAATACTTGAAAATAAAATGCATAGTATGGGTAATGCAAGAACATTAAACGAACCGTCCATACCTAACCAAAGTGTGATCAGAAAAAAAGAGATCAACAGGCTAATTTTATCCAAAACTATTTTTTGAGTAATAAAATAACAACAGATCAAAATAAAAAATAAGATAATTGTATTGAAAATTCTTGAAACTAATATTGAAGGGCCAAAGCCTTTGAATAGTAATGCTAATAAGTAAAGGTTTCCTGGAGGGTACAGATAATAAAAATCTCTGTATGGAATATATCCTTCCATAACACGTACGGCACCATATAAACTTATTCCTTCGTCGTAAACATTTAATCCAAACCATATTCTAGAGAATAAATAAAATAGGGATGCTGCAAAAATGAAGATGATAACTATTCCTTCTTTATTGCCCCCTAACTTCCATTTAATTATATGCACTTCCAAATTGATCAGTTTTGTTTTTCTTGTCTGGTTTATTCCATACATACCTAGTGCTTGCTAAGTAATTAAAACCAATTAATATACCTAAAAATTCGGATAATAAATAGTATAATTGGATATATTGGGTTAACATGATATGCTATTAAGTTTATGTCATATTATTCATTATTCTGAATAAAAAATTTTCTTATAATCCATAACTATCCCCAGATCATAGAAGTGTCTATCAAGACTTTTCATTTACCTTATAAACTTTCATAGATCCAATACCAGGATCTTGACGGTTTGGGATTACTCCGATTAATGTTGTATTTTGTTCTATAAATTTCTTTATTGCAATTTGATTTATATCTGTAGGATCAGAGGTATTCCAATGATCATCATATAAAAGATATTCTACATTCCATTCTTTAAAGGAAGTAAGATTGGCACCAGTATGATCATAATAGACATAATTATCGTGTAAAGCAATCCAATATGTTGGATCTCCAACTATTACACTTCCTTCAGGAATGTATTTTTGAACTTCATCCTCTATTTGAAGATAGTTATAATGAGTAGAATTGGCAATAAGTAGGAAAATGCCAAATAAATTAATAATAATAAACATAACCAATGTTATCTTCAAAAATGTTGTTCTTAACTTTTTTAGTTTGATCTTATTTTTAAACGGTAATACAATCAAAATCGACCAATAAGGCAATATCATTGCAAGATACCAATAATTCAATTTTATCACAACTATCATTGCGAGAAGAATTATATGAGTAAGCAAAATGATCATTAAAAACTTTTCTTGGAAACCTCTTTCTTTTAGAATATAATACAGACCTGACATAGTTAGTATAATGCCGGCAATTACCATGACATCAAATGAAATTGGATAATTAATAGTATATAAAAATGCTAAAAGAGTTAAATATCGAGTCGGTTCTGTAATCAAATTAATTAAAATATTTGAAGGGGAACCACCTATATTAGACATAAATTGATTTTTAAATTCAGGGAAATCAAGAGATATATAGTACAAATAAGGCACCAAAGGTAATATTATTCCAGAAATCATAAATATAATTTCTTTAAGTTTCAAATTCAGTTTTAAATCTTTAAGATCTACTTTATAAACTAAAATTATCAATATTATTGCTATAATCCCCATTAAACCATTGGGATGTGATAACAATGCCAACATCGCAAAGAAACTGGAAATAAAATAAAAAAGCGGTTTAGACTCTGTAAGTGCGATTAATATGAAGTACACTGCGATTAATGTGAAACAGGCCACAGCTATATCCATTCTTACTTGTCTACTTGCATAAAAAAATAAGGGATTCGCAATTAATATTATTGAAGCCAACAACCCAATTCTCTTGTTATATAATCTTTTACCTAGTAGATAAGTGAATAAAACTGTTAAAAATCCCAATGCAACACTGACCATTCGAGCCTGTATCAACCCAAATCCAAAAAGTTTAAAAGAACCTGCTAATAATAATAAATACACAGGTGGTTGCCAGTAAGTGTAAGTAGCAATACCACCAGCTTTCATAGTAGTCCCCAGTATACCTACAGTAGCTAAAGTATAAGCAGGATTACTAAACCAAGCCTCGTCACCCCATACATTCGGAAATTTGTCTAAATGAAAGGAATATAATATTATAAAAAATGATAATAATAATATTATTTCCTTATTCTGAATAAAAAATTTCTTAAAATTATTCAAATGCATACATCCGCCCCTCATTAGTAAGATCTATTATTAATTTGTGATTGATTTTAAAAAATCTTGATTAACTAAAAGTTCAAACTTTCTTTATTAGAATATAATACATATTCTCAAATTCTTATAAATTTTATAACAAATAACATTGTTAATGCTTATTTACATTTTATGTTAAATATATTAAAAATTATTCGATTTTTTTTGTTTTATACATTTAGAATTTAAACCAATTATAACAGTGTTCATTCAATTAATGGTTTAAAGTTGTTATAAATGTTCCCTATTAATATTTATGAATTATTTAAGACCAAAACTTTATAAGAACTTATCATCTAACAATAATTTATCATAATTCAATACTTACTCAATGATAACTTCTGAAAACTAATTAAATTGTATTGATAGAGCAAAAACATATGAGTTAGGTAATGAAATGTTAAGAGATATATTAATTTCGATGCGTCCAAAGCAGTGGTACAAAAATTTAGTTATATTTATTGGAATTGTATTTTCATTAAATCTTTTAAATTTTAACTTATGGATAAACGTTATTTTAGCATTTGTAGCGTTTTGCTTACTTTCGGGTAGCATCTATATTATAAACGATTATTTAGATATTGAAAAGGATATTAATCACCCTAAAAAATGTAAACGTCCGTTAGCATCGGGAAGGTTGAAATCATCTCACGCACTGTTATTTTCAATCATATTTACCATAGTAGCATTCTCTATGACTTACGCAGTGAATAAGTCACTCTTCCTGATATCACTTGTCTTTTTTATGTTATTACTGCTCTATTCCATCTATTTGAAGAATGTAATCATTGTTGATATTTTAGTGATTTCTGTTGGATTTGTACTGAGAGCGGTGGCAGGCAGTTTAGCCATAGCTGTTTTAGTATCACCTTGGTTAATAATATGCACATTCTTATTAGCCTTATTCTTAGCTATTGGTAAAAGAAAGCACGAAATTATATTACTCAAAGACAAAGCAGGAACCCATCGTAAAATTTTGGATGGTTATTCTGACGATATGCTAAATCAAATGACAACCATTACTACAGCAGTTCTTATAATGTCTTACTCACTCTATACTTTTTTTACACAAAATATTTACATGATGATAACTATTCCTCTGGCATTTTATGGAATTTTTAGATACATGTTTTTAATTCAAAGTAAAGATATGGGTGGCGAACCCGAGATGTTATTCAAAGACAAAGGAATGATATTTAGCATAATTATATGGATAGTGCTAGTTATTGGAATATTATACTTCATAAATTAGGTTAAAATTCAGTTTGAATATAATATTAATAAATCTATTATTCATAATCTAAATAATAATATTATAAAGTGTTTTTATGAAATACGATCTCCATACTCATTCAAAATATTCTTCAGACGGATGGATAGATCCTGAAACCCTTGTGAAAACTGCTATAAAAAAAGGATTATCTGGAATAGCCGTAACAGATCATAACACCATAAGAGGGGGGTTAAAAGCTAAAAAATTTGCAAATGAAAGTTTTGAAGTAGTGATTGGATCAGAAATTAGTACTGAACGTGGAGAGGTAATAGGCCTCTTTTTATCTGAAGAAATAATTTCAAGGAATTTTTTAGAAGTTATTGATGGGATTAAAGAGCAAGGTGGTGTTGTGGTGCTACCACACCCATTTGATGAACTCCGTGGAAATGGGCTATTCCCTGGAAACAATGATAAAAAACTGATAGATTATATTGAAACCTTCAATTCCCGATGTTTTAGGAGCAAATATAATGATAAAGCCAATAAATATGCAGCTAAACATCATATAAAAGGTTTAGCCGGTAGTGATGCTCATTTTGCCAATGAAATTGGTAATGCGGGTGTGAATATTAGTTATAATGATTTGAATATTGCTTTAAAAAAGGAGGATTTCACTATTTTTGGTGAAAGATCCTCAGTTATCAACTTAGGACTAACAAAGGTGCTGAAAGTATGGAGATAAACAAGATCTGGCTCGTATTGATCTTTGCGATAGTAGTATACGTTATTCTTGGAGTTTATGCAGATTTTGGTAATCTCGTATTAGCCCTTGAAAGCTTTGATTGGAAGTATGTAATCATACTTTTGAGTTTAACGACCTTAAGTTATCTCATCAGATTTGTACGATGGAATTTTTTCCTAAAAAGTGTTGGTGTAAACCTAAATCTCAAGGACAACCTTTTCATATACTTAAGCGGACTTTCAATGACAATAACTCCAGCAAAAGCAGGAGAGGTATGGAAAGGGTGGCTTATAAAAGATATAAATGGAGATAGTTTGAGCAAGACTGTTCCAGTGGTTATAAGTGATCGATTAACTGATATGCTAGCTTTAGTAATTTTTTCACTTCTAGGTATACTTTACTACAAACAGGGAGCCTTTGTTATCATAACCATTCTTATCCTCTTTGGTGGATTCCTCATAGCAGTCAGAACAGAAACAGTTTCAAATCTGTTAATAAGCATACTTGAGAAAAGAGCAGGAAAATACTCAAAAGATGTAAAAAGTATGCATATCACATTTAAAGAGACATTGACTCCCAAAAAACTAATTATAACAACTGGTCTAGGTTTAATGGCATGGTTCATGGAGTGTATGGGTCTTTACCTGACAATAATTGGTTTCGGTGATCATATTGGAATTATAGTTTCAACTTTCACCTTCAGTTTCGCATCCCTTGCAGGAGCATTGAGTTTGATACCAGGTGGTCTTGGTGTGGCTGAAGCAACATTATCAGGATTGCTCCAGTTTTTTGGACTCACAGCTACAATATCCGTTGGAGCTGCAATTATAATTCGTTTCTCAACGCTATGGTATGGAACATTTCTGGGCATCATTGTATATCTCTTAGGAAAATCTAGGATAAAAAATTGATAAAACATAAATATTTAAGAAATTAAATGAAAATTTTTATATTAATTAGTTAATCGAATTAAATTTTATAAGATAGTTATAGTTAAGAACGTAATTTATNNACTTTTCGTACTTAACTATAATTAAGAGGTACAATTTAATGTCAAAATTAGAATCTAAAGTATCAATTTTAAAAACATCCCCTGAAACTGTCTTAAAAGACTATCAAGATATGATGCATCTTGCAGAATATGACAAAATATTATCACATGAAAATGAGACAATTCTTAAACTGAACCTTTCATGGACACTCTTCTATCCGGCTTGTTCCACACCACCATGGCAACTTGAAGGTGTTTTAAAAACTATGCAAAATGATGACTACCAGAATGTGGTTGCTGTAGAAAATCAAACAGTAGTAACACATCCATGGAAAGGTGCTTATTTCAACAAATGGCTTCCATTGCTTGAAAAATACAAACGGGAATTTCAACCATTGACGGATGTAGAATGGACGGTATATGAACCTAAATCTGAGATGATGGTAATGGATGAAATATTCGGCCAAGTTCTAATTCCAAAGATGTTTTATGGGAACAACATCCTGCATTTCCCAACAATGAAAACCCATGGCCACACCACAACAACCGGGTCAATGAAAAATGCCTTTGGTGGTCTGATACCTAAATATAGACATCATGCACACAAAAAAATTCATGAAGTCTTGGTAGATCTTCTTGCAATTCAGAAAGAAATTCATCCAGGAATTTTTACAGTTATGGATGGATGTGTATGTGGAAACGGTGCAGGACCACGTACCATGGACCCATATACTGGTAATATCATACTAGCTAGCGGAGATTCTGTAGCGATTGATGCAATTGCAGCTAAAATAATGGGATTCGACCCTTTAAAGATAGATTACATTAAAAAGGCCCATGATCGCGGCCTGGGAATGGGAGATGTAGATCAGATAGAAGTAGTAGGTATAGATGAAAGCGAGCTGAAAAGTCTTAATTTTGGGTTTCATGTGAATAAAAGCCCTGTAATCAAATGGGATCAACGTCTCAGAAAGAAAACTATGAATACCAAATGGCTTCACAATCTTCTTTTCAACTCTCCAATCTTCAAAACATTCATATTTGCCTCGGGATTTTATCATGACCGTCTTTGGTACCCCACTACTGGAAAAAAGAATATAGAACAATTTAAAGCTTCAGAATGGGGGCAAATGTTTGAAAATTATGAATATGGTGAGTTTCCAGAATTTAAAGAAATAAAGGAATGGAATCCTTATTAATAATCTTTAATCAATATTTTATGAATTTTATGTTGCCAATAGTGAAATTTGTATAGGTTTAGCTTCTGAATAGTATTATAAATAGCCATTTGGAATAAAATGTTTCTTCTAAATAAACATGATTATAGAATTTTAAAATTCTATTTCACTATCCCTATAAATAATTTCTATTTAGATTTAATTTCGTCATAGTTTCGTATAACAACTTATAGTGAAGTACCAAAAGTTTTACACTATCCAAATAATAAAATCGGTAAAAATTGGTTTTAAGTTAGTCTAGAGATAATATCACCAGATTCATCGATTCAAAAAGTTTAATAAATTACGTTCTTAACTATAATTATGATTTTTTTATATCATGCATGAATAACAACAATTACCCTTTCGATAGTTTAATTAAAATTGTATTGATGATACCAAATTAATCTTTTGAACTATTTAATAGAAATACATCCATAATATAAAAGATAAATGATTTTAAATTGATATTATTTATTTTTCTTACGATTACACATAGTCTTACTTGAAGGAAATCATTGCAACTTAAATTGGTTAAATCATTAATAATATGGTTTTTTTTGGAGATTAGAAATAATACTAATTCTCAATTTTATACATCAATTTCATTTTATATCCATGCTATTTTAAGTATGAGTATAACTATTTTCCATACAATTTTTATTGAAAATCTTATTTGTAATTAACATTTTGGGAAAATACCCCTAAAAATTAGTAATAATATTGTATACAAATATATATCAAAAATGGAGTTAAATTAGTAATCATTCAAAAGAATTTACATTAAACACCTTTATATAATCCATTAAAGAGAATAACAAACTGATATCCATAATAATTTCTAAATCAGCCACATAAATCTTTAAAAAAAAATCAAAAATAATATGTGTTAAAATAATGTATAATATAAATTATTAAATCAGAAATATTAGATGCCATGTTAAAATTAAGATGTACCGGGGTGAAAAAATGGAATTTTCAGATCTGATCCAAAAAAGATATAGTGTACGTAATTACCAATCTAAAGCTGTAGAAGAAAATAAATTGAATAAAGTACTTGATGCTGCACGTCAAGCCCCTACTGCTCATAATTATCAACCATTTAAGTTAATAGTTGTAAAAACAAGTGGTAATGAAGAAAATTTAAAACGTATATACGACAGAAAATTTTTTGTTGAAGCCCCCATTCTAATCTGTGCCTGTGCACTGACTGAAGATGGATGGACACGTGATGACGGTAAAAATTATGCGGAAGTGGACACAACCATTGCAATGGATCATCTGATTTTAGCAGCCACCGAACTGGGGTTGGGAACCTGTTGGATAGGGAAATTTGACCTTAAATCTGCAAGGAAAGTGTTAAATATACCAGAAAATATGTTGCCTCTAGTGTTTACTCCTTTAGGTTATCCAAATGACACACCAAGGACTAAGCAACGAAAGAGTATTGACGATATTGTTCTCTATGAAAAATGGTAAAAAAATATCTTACAATACTAATAAAAATCAGAAAATATCAAATTTTTTTTTCAAATAATTTAATTCTTTTTAACTTTTTATAAGGAAATGTATCTTTTTTTTTATTCCTCGTATATTGAATTCATGAGTTCCATTGCAATAGTTTCTCCTGAAATATCTTTCATATCCCTTAATATCTTGATAGATTTCCTGAAATTTGAAGATACTTTCTCCATATCTCCGTTAATATAATCTGCAGTACCAATTAATAGTCTTGAAACAGCTTCACCTTTTTTATCATCAATTTCTTGGAAATTTTCCAGTGATGCATTAAAATATTTAAGTGCGTCGTTGGTTTTAAATTTCTCTAATGAAACATAACCTATGATAAGTAGAAGAGTTGATTTAGCTGAGTCATCTCCGATACCATTGGACATTTCATAGGCATTTTCTAGTTGTTCCATTGGTTCTTCAGATTTAGCATACGACATATAGGTATCTGCTCCATTGAGTATGCCAATTACTTCTTCTATCTTTTTGCTTATTTTTGAATAATCTGATGGCGGAACATCGGGTGTGGGGACTTCCGATGGGGTAGTCGAAGGTAATCCATAGTTATAACTCGTCTGAGAATCACCAGCTGATTCGAGAATTTCTAAATTGTTGATTTTCTCCTTTATTTCATTTTTATAATCGGAATTAATTTTAAAATAGAATTTATATGCTTTCTTATAATTTTCTATTGCAGAACTATCATTGTTGTTGTAACGATTAACATCTCCCATTAAATCATATACGAGTCCTTGTTTACCCATATCTTCAATTTCAGCATATATTTTAATTGCTTTTTTAAGAGTTCTGATTGATTCGGGGATATTTTCATTTTCAAAATGTATGGTGGCAATATTTATTAGTATTTCCGCTTCAGCATCTTTATATTCCTTTAACATTTCCTGATAATCTTTCATAGTATATTCTTTATTTTCATTGGGTTTTTTATTTGAGTTTCCACCAGATAACCTATCAAAAACACTTGTTATAATAAGGGTTTCTTTCATATTTTTTCTCTCCAAAAAAAATTATTTATGGTTTTTTATCAAAAGAATAAATTCTATTTTACTAGTATGAATTTTATTATTCAAATAATTTATTTGGATTATTCTTAAGAGGTAATCAATTAATGTTTTTAAAATTATTTTCATTGACAACTATGCCATTGTCTGTGATTGTGTAAGTGGATTCAAAATATTGGACTTCATCAAAATCTGGATGATCTGATTTTATATGTATATGCTGGCCATCTAATCTAATGGTGTTGTTAAATAATGATTTTAATTCATTTTCTGTTTTAGGATCTGTGATACCTTCGGTGTAGGCAATTAAACCCGTGCCTCCAGCTTCTGTTATTCTTCTTAAATAAGCCTTTAATATTTTAATAACCATCTGATCTGGGTTGAAGGCAAATAATGTATTTAGGGAATCTAATATGGATCTGAAATGATTAGAAGTTTTGTAAACATTTCTAGTTCCAATACCAACTTTCACCATTAAATCAGCGGGATTACTAACAGATGAAGATACTATATTGTTTTTATTTTCAAATTTTCCACCAGAGAGATGGGAGATTCCGTCTATAAAATAGATGGTCTGATTTTGTATGTAGTTCTGTATCAACCATTGAAAATCCGTCATATCCCTTTGGACTTGTTTATAACCTTGATCAGTCGACACATAAAGGCAGGGTTCTTGATTTGAGAGTCCGTTGTAGGTGAACTGGTTACAAAATATGGATTTGCCTGTTTTTGGAGGGCCATATATTAGTGTTGTTGATTTCTCGGGAATTCCACCTTCAGTAAGTTCAGATACTGTAAGTTGGTCGAAACCTGGAATTCCTGATTGAATATTGATCATAATTGAACCTCTTGATTTAATTTGATAATAATAATTATTTTATAACAATGCCGTTGTCTGTTATTTGATAGGGTGAACTACGTCTTTCTATACCCTTCATGGCTTCAATATATAATTTTTCCCCATCTACCCGTATAATATTGTCAACCATGGATTTTGACATTGTTTCTATTATGCTATCGGCTGTATCTTGTGTGTAAACTATTATTGGTGTTCCGCCGGCTTCATTCACCCTCATTAAATAGGCTTTTAAAACGCGTATTATCAGCATGTTTTCGTTATATGCAAGTAATGTGGTTGCAGAATCTATAACAGATCTGAATCTGGGATTATTTTTGTAGATATAATGAACACCTGAACCTATTTTAACCATGATGTCAGTTGGATTGTTGATGTAAGATTGTATAAATGATTCAGATTGTGAAGGTTTTCCTTTAGATATATCTGATATGGTGTCAATTAGATAAAGAGAGTTATTATCAATATATTCTTCAATCGGCCAGTTAAATTCTTCCATAGTGTTTTTGAACTGTTTGTAGCCATTGTCAGTTGTGATATATAGACATGGTTCATCATTTGTCAGTCCTTTATATGTGAATTGGTTGGTAAATATGGATTTGCCTGTTTTTGCTGGTCCGTATATTAATGTGGCTGTATTTTCGGGAATTCCACCTGTGCCATCGTTAGAACGTGTGAGTTCATCAAATCCGGGAATTCCTGATTCAATACATGGAATCATTATTAATCACCGTATAAAAGTTTTAAAAGGCATCAAGCGCTTTTTCCACACCAATATTTTCATTAACTACGGTTGGTATTATAGGGATACTCTTATCGAGTTTCATGGTTTTCCTGATTTGTTCAGGGGATAATGCTCCTGGGAGATCCTGTTTGTTGGCTACAATAATTTTTGGAATGGCTTCAGATTGTGTTTTTTTTATCATTTCCTTGGCTCTTGCAAATGTCTGGGGGGCACTAGAGTCAATCAGTATAAAAGCCCCTACAGATTCTTTGGCCAGTACATCTAGCATAAGGTCGAAACGTTCCTGACCGGGTGTACCAAATATATCTGCTACGAAACCATTGTGATCAACGTGACCAATATCCATTGCAATGGTGGTTGGAAACTTTTCCATGGCCATTCTCTCCACTGATACAGATTTTTTTGATATTGATTTTACAAAAGAAGTTTTTCCAGCGTTATATGGTCCTGTAACCAGAATTTTTGGAATATATATTTTCACACCACCAGGCTGCAACACAAAAAAGAGAACCATGTTCTTTGAAGGTGTGGTCCATGACGCACTTGTTACCATGAACCCTTGACCAATAATTACACGTTCTTCTATACTTGTTAAACTAATAACATTATCAACACTATTCTTTATGTTTTCTATGATTTTAGGGTCGTAGTCCCATTTGGTGAATATATAGACTAAAATAGTATTTTTTTCTCTTGCACGTTTATTCCATTTACCTATTATCTCGATTATTTTATTCTCTTCTAGGTAATCTAAGAGTGTGGATAAATTGTTTATAACTCCAATACCATCAGGAATATCATCAATGGCTTTCAGTACAACTCCTTCTATTTGGGAAAGTTCATCTATGGAATATTTACCCATTGGAGGTACTCCCATGAAATTAGAACTTCCATCAACAAAGAAAACTTTTTCTTCTTCAAGAAACTGTTCAAGGTTCCATCCATACTTGCTGAATTCATATATAATATTTTGTGGTTCTGTTACGTTGGTGAAGATAAAACCTTTATCCCCATCTTCGATGATCCCGTTGAGGATTTGATATCCAAAGGCTTCACATTCTACTCCGGGTACTGCGCAAAATAGTATTGATGATCCTTTTGGAATTCCTCCTCCAAGAAAGTCGTCGAGCTTGGGGATGTGTGTTTTTTTCATGACTTCTACATCTCCCTTAAAATTTCATCAACCTGCCCGGCACGTGTTTCCATCTCAAAGAATATCAGTCCCAGCTGGGCTTCAGGTTCAGTTAAAACAGTTAATATAGCTTTTAAACCAGCAGGTAAGAGTACTATGGTTCCTTTTTCGGTTTTAACTGATATTTGCGATACAGTTCCAGTTGTCATTTGTCCTGAGGCTGCTTCTGCAGCTCCCATAATTGTTGAGCATAACGCAGAAAATATTCTAGCATCCACATCAGGAGGCGCCCTAGAATTTATTAGAAGACCCTCCTTAGAAACTACCCCACAAGCTTTTATTTGCCCCACCCGCATCAGACCAGTAAGAACATCATCCAATTTCTCCTTTTTAGTTTTGCTCATCTAATCCTCCCAAAATTATAATTAATCTTTTTTATTGATTTCAATTAATATTTCATTGGATACTTTAAGGAATTTTTCAACTATGTTACGATATTTCTCTTCACTTTTTCTTATGGCTTCTTCACCTTTTTTTCGTTCGGTTACGTCTCTTAATGTACCTTCAATTCCTATTGGTTTGTTCTTTGAATCTAATAACAACTGAACATTAATGGACGAGTAAATTAAATCTTCTTTTTTTGTTTTAAGTTTGAGTACATAGTCAACTACTTCCCCTTTTTCCCCAATTTCTTTTAGAAGATAGTTCCTATCTTCAGGGTTAGAATAGACCATTTCAACAGGTTTACCTATTAATTCCTCTGGTTTATATCCGGAATATCTTTCAATAGACGGACTTATTTCAGTTATATTACCATCTGTGTCGGTCTGAAAGAAAACATCCTGAACAGTATCGAAAATTTTTTTATACTTCATTTCACTTTTCTTTAATGCCTTTTCTGCTTTCTTACGGTCACTAATATCACGAACAACGGCATGTGCAAATTTTTCCCCGTTAATTTCAAAAAGATGATTACTAATTTCAACTGGTATTTTTCCCCGTCTTTGGTGATGTTAACTGTTTCGAATGTGACATGTCCTTTGTTCTGCAGTTCAATGGCATGTTTACGCATTTCAGAACGTTTATCCGGGGCTACTAGATCTACAACAGTCATCTTCGATAATTCAT
>PLXT01000008.1 GCA_003151535.1 Methanobacterium sp. | reverse complement strand
TAAATATGTTACGTTTTTAACTATATATAAGTTGGAAAAGATTACAAAAAAAACTAAAGAAAGTATTGGGTCTATTCTGAATAGTTTAAATTTGAGATAATGTATTTGATAAATTCCTTTGATACATTCACATATAAAACTGCAGAAAGAGTTTCGAAGAAAAAAAAATGTATTTGAGGAGATCACAAATATGCAAATTGATTATAAAGTAATGTTATTATTAAGTGGATTATCAACATTATTTATTATTATCCTTATGAAATTCATTTACAGGCATAATCCTCATTATAATAAACAGTATGGCAAAGAATTAATTCTTTTTCATAGCTCACAAAGATATAAACGGAGAGTGTGGAGATTTAATCTGATTGAAGGATTGAAAAATCTAAAAATTAAAGGAAAACTTAATGAATTAGAACTCAAAGTAATTGTAGGAGAATTAGGCGAAGGTACACTAGAGATAATTAAACACGCAGCAAATCACAAATTTGAATCAATAACGATCATAGGTGGCCCTAAAGTATCTTGTGAGGATAGGATGGAAATTTACACTCTTCTTGATAAATATAAAAATGTTGAATATTTAATTTTACCTAAAAGACCCACAAAACATTTTATGATTTTTAATAATCGTCATTTATACATTGGAAAGCCCCATAAACGCAACGAAAGCCGTGGATCTGTAGGTATAAAGAAGGCCCGACCAGAATTAATAAAAACATATAATCAAGCTTTTAGTAAAATGCTAAAATTTGCCAGACCCTTAACAAAAGAAGATGTTTTGAAACAGGAATGTTATTAAAAAATTTAGCAGGAGACCTAAAAAAATGGATATTAATGCTTTAATACCCGAATTCCTAGTTTTAAGTTTAGCAGGATCTTCCTTATCTATAGCTGCTTATTCATCATTTAAAGATAGAACTGATGACCAAAAATTATTATTAGTTATGGCCAGCTGTTTTATTTTAGCATTTTTAGTTGTTTTCATTTTATCATTCCTTACATTAGACAATTTAAAATCCTATCAATACATATTAGCTTTAATTTTCTATGTTCTGATTTATATGGCGATCTTATCTATAATAGGCTTCATAATCCATCGTTTAATAGTTGATCAAAAATTTAAATATGATGAATTACAGTCCGCAATAGATATAATAGAATCAAGTAAAGACGGTTTAGATAGTTCATTAAGATTATTTGAATTGATAGACGATGATTAAATTAGTTAGTTAAATCCAATTTAGGATAATATTTATATTGGGGAGGGTAACAATGCTACATTTCAAAGGATTAATAAGTCAGGAACACGGAATAATAGCCAAACCGATAGGAAAGAGTGATACATACCCACACTAAACCTGTATAACCTTCTATTTCCATTTATTTTAATAAATCTTAAAAATTTGGTGAATCATAACCCTGGAAATTGGATATACCTAAATACACTACTTCCGTCACAGCTATGAACAATATTTAAGATAAATTAAAAATCCAATTCCATCAATTAAAAATTTTTATTCCGTGTTATTACCCTTTTCCCATGGGGTTAAGCGAGGTATCCGCCTGGGAACATTCTTTTTATACGCAATATACTCCTTGCCAAACCTTTTTGTTAAGCCTGGTTCTTCTGAATAAACAAAATATATATGATTTACAGTAAAAATCATAAGAAATAATACGAATAACTCAATTAAAGCGAATATCAACGTTTCGCCAAAAATTAGTGTTAAAGGCCGATTATCATCGGATTTTTAACATATCTATACACTCCATCAACAATCAGGTTCTTTGAGGGTCTAAATGTACCAATGTGCCTTTACCTATTTTAAAAACTATTTGTTAGTATATATTATTAATCCTAATCATAAAATTATCAATAAAGTCCCTGCTATTAACATAACTCATGATAAATCTGAATTAAAAGTCAATAAATGATTATTGGAAATAATGACAATGAATAATGACACTACAACAGTAATAGTAATTGCAAAAATCACAGTAAATAACGCTTTAATACATAACCTCATAAACTATTCCTCCTAAAAATAAATACTATCTCATTCTGTAAAGCTGTTTTACTCTTATCTTCCTACTAAGCTAAATTACACATATTTTATCCCTTTTATCCAATGTTTGGATGAATTCATTACTACTACATTACCCTATTTATAGTAAACTGTTGATCGATGTTTATGATTAGGATATATCTTGCTAGTTCTTACTTTAATTAATTTTGTGTATGGGATGTATTTTTTTTTATCCTGTACATTTTTGTTGTGTCATTATTAACCTGCCTGTAGAGTGAGATTTTGATGTTTAAAATAAAATAAGTATACAAATATTGTTTAAAATGTTATCAATTGATTTTACAGATTAGTTGGTGACCCTAATCTATTATGATATCATTTATATTAAAAGTAACTTAATTCCATCACTTTAATTGGAATTAATAGTGTTTAAGTGGTGTGTATGGGTTGTTTCTAAATTAAGGTTATTAGATTAACTTAAGTGTTTTCAAATACAAAATTATTAGTGGTGATATTTATGGAAAAGAGGGTCGTATCAAATTATATAAAAAGTTTTGTTTTTGAAAATTTTAATGATATAGAAGGGTTAAGTGGAGATCTTACTGATGAATTTATTAAACAGTTTAATGAAGTAGTAGATAAAAATGAGGATGAAATTTATTTCAGGATGCTTAAAATAAGAGAAAAAATCAATGAAGAAATGCTTGATCTTGGAGACAAAACAAATTGTGATAAACACGATTTTGAAGACTTTTTAAAGGATTATTCAGCAGCATTTCTAATTTCTAAAAAATACTCTTATCTCACTTATATAGGAATTTTCAATGATGAAAAATTGGATTACCCTAAATTTGATGAAAAAGCTTTTACTAAATTTTATTCCAGAGTATATATTCCGTTTATGATGTGATTTCCCGTTTATTCTATTTTTTCCATCTTTAACCATTGATGGAGGTCTTAATGATCGTGTAGGTTTTGGTATGCTTAATTTCCAGGACCGCACCCAATAATCTATACTATTCTGGAAATTTAACTTTTAGAATCAAAAAAGTTTATGAAAAATAAATAAACTATTAAACTAATAATAATACTTGGAGAAATACAACATGTTACATTACAAAGGAGTAATAACTGATCAATCAGGAATAAAAGCTAAACCGATAGGAAATACTGATAAAAACCTAATGGAAACATTATTGTTTTATGATGATGAGCTCTGTGATGAAAAATCTTGTTTTTTAGTTCAAGAACAACTACAAGAACACTTCAAATCCGAACCTGAAGATGTTCATATACAAGTCTATTATGATAAGGAAGATAAACGAGTAATTATTGGAATGACCATATTATTCGATAAAAAAGAAGATAAATCCAAACTATCAAAATACAAATCATCCTTCGAAAAATATTATAAAAAAACATTTTCCCAAACAACTAAATCATAATTTTATGAGCTTAGTTTCAGATTGAAAGCTAAATAGAAATTTTCTTGTAAGAAAAGCGATAAAAAAGCAGGAAAATAGGATTAAATCAAAAATATGAGAGTTTTACAAACCTGCTCTCTCCACTATTACATCTCCCACTTCTTGAGCTGATTTAAATGGAAAATCATCAGCTTTAATGACTTTACCAGCATCAACTGCTGTCAATACAACATCACCAGATTTGCATGTGGTCTGAGCACCATCCGGAAATGACCCTAATAGTTTTTCAGGAGTATCTATTGGAAACTTAGCATGTTCAAGTGCACCAACTATCTGTGCCCGTATATCTTCTTTAACGCTCATTTTTTAATATCCCTCCTAACTTTTAAAAAACAAATCCATCATATAACTATTGTTAATTTAGGATGATATAGTTGACTGTTTTATTAAAATATACTAATATTACAGTTTCATAATATTCCCAATACAAATAAAACCCAATCAACCATTATGCATAATTTCCAAATAAAAACTATTAAAGTGTATTTAAATTATATTAATTATCATTAGTCCTAAGTTTTACTCAGAATGTTTATTGAAATAGTTTATTTGGAGGAATTTTAAATGGATGAAGAACATAAAAAAATCTTGAAAATTCTATATGAATCATATAATAACCATCCAGGATATCAAGTAGATAGCAAGGATTTAAAAGAAAAATCAGATTTTAAACCGGAAGAATTAGTAACCATAGCTAATTATCTAGAAGGAGAGGGATATATAAAAATTGAGCCATACTTAGATGGCTTTGAAGCAAACATCACTCATCACGGAATAAAATTAGCAAAAAAATGGTCTAAGTAAAACATAATAATTAAAACAGAATTAATCGAATAATACTAACAATATTTTGATCACAAAATTTCTATAAGTAAAAAAAGCTCGAATTATATTTACTTATTCATATAAACAAATTTTAAATAAAACATTCACCCCATATAATAGATAAGGGCAGGGAAATGTCCATTCAGTTTATAAACAAAAAAGTATATCTCTTTATTTTTTTGTGCCCATGAAATTTAAATAAAATCCCTCCTTGCCCTTACATTTCTAATTTTAAAAATTTTATTCCTTAAATAATTTTAGGGTCTTAGATTTTTCATGT
>PLXT01000062.1 GCA_003151535.1 Methanobacterium sp. | reverse complement strand
AGAAAAAAATCTAAGACCCTAAACTGGTATATAAAAAAGAGAATTTCACTAACTTTGAATCAAAGGGAGGGTTCATGGTCCACACAAAGTAGTGACCATTATTGTGTGTAATTCTGAATTATCAGGATATCATTCAGTTGCATCATAAGGTAACTCATTCTTCTTAAGGCAATATAATTAGATTTTATTTTCCCAAAAAAAATATTACATATAATGATAATACTTTTAAGCATTTTTATACATCAATTTTGCTTTATATCCATGCTATTTTGAGTATGAGTATAACACATTTCAATATATGTTATCCATAAATGGGGATACTAATAAATTAATTTGGTGTGTTGCCTGCGTACTTTGATATAATTTCACATCACATATTTGACATTACATATAAATGAATATATTAACTTATAGATACGCGCATTTATTCATATAGTTAGATATTGACCATGTCATTTACGCATAGGTGCTGTTAATTTAGGTATATGGTATTTGCATAGTTAATTCTATCTTAACCTTTATTACAGTATAATTCTTTGAAAGTGATTTTAAATTCTGTTCCAGTGGTTCGGTCTAGTTTTATTTTACCATCTATTTGATCGGTTAAACTGTTTACTATTTGTAAACCGAGTGAATTTGTATTCTGGAAGTCTATATCTTTGGGAAATCCTATTCCGTTATCTTTCACGGTGAATTCGTAGTGATCGTCTTTTGAATGGAAGTCAACATTGATTTTTCCCCATTTGCCCTTTGGAAAAGCGTGTGTTAGACTGTTGGTGATGAGTTCATTTACTATTAATCCTAATGGTATTGCTGTGTTTATATCCAGAAAAATATTATCAACTTTAATTTTTAGTTTTATAAGACCGGGATCAGCCTCGTAGGTATGGAAAAGTTCAGTGGCCAGTGAACTGATGTATTCACCGAAATCTATCCTTTTAAGATCGGTGGATTGATATAATCTTTCATGTATCATGGCCATTGACCGGGCACGGTTTTGACTTTCCTTGAAAATATCCTGGGATGCTTTATCTTTTATATAACCCGATTGAAGATTTAAAAGACTCGAAATGATCATTAAATTATTTTTCACTCGATGATGGATCTCTTTGAGAAGTATTTCCTTTTCTTCAAGTGATTCCTTAATCTTTTTTTCAGCATTTACACGTTCTGTTCTATCTCTTAGTGTTCCAACTATCCGTATTGGGTTTCCTGTTGAATCTTTTTCGATTTCTTTGCCCCGGGTAGATACACATAACCATTTTCCTGATTTTGTTTTAATCCGGAGATCTATTTCAAATTTTCTGCCTAATTTAATGCTTTCTTGGAACTGTTTTTCAAGGGAATCTATATCATCTGGGTGAACAAGCAATCTCCAGGATTCATGGTTGGCAGGGAATTCTCCAGGATCGTATCCTAACATTTTGTAATAATTATTACTGAAAAATACATCTCCCGATGATACATCCCAATCCCAGAGTCCATCATTGATTGCGTCAATGGTTATGGAATAACGTTCCTCACTTTCCCTGAGAGCTTTTTCCATTTTTTTACCTTCTTTGATTTCAGTTTTTAGTAGGTTTTCGGCAACTTTTCTGTCGGTAACATCACTGATAATTGCCATAATAGAGGAGATGCTCTTATCTTTGATTATGGGAGTTAAAGTTATGAACCCCCAACGAATTTTTCCATTTTTATCTCTGAATTGGGATTCGAATGGTTTTATTTGTTCTCCTTTTAATATTTGGGTTATATTTTCAACATAGACTGGTATATCTTCGGGAATTGCCAACTCCAATTCAATAAAGTGCTTTCCAATTAATTCTTCCCGTGATAGGCTGGTTATATCGCTTGTTGCTTTATTAACATCCTGGATAATTCCATCGGTTTCAATCAGTAGGGTATAATTGGGGTCTGTTTCAAAAAGGGTTCGGTATTTTTCTTCACTTTCACGTAGGGTATTTTCCATTTCTTTACGTTGTTGAATAAGGTGGGTTGTTACTACGATACCTTCAATATTAGGAACATGTATCATATTCTGAGAGATTGACTCTACATGGAGGTATTCTCCATCCGCTTTTCGAATTTTGAACTCTGTAGGAATTCCAGGATTCCGGTTTTCATAAACTTCTGCTAAATTATTCTTCACCCTCTCCAAATCATCAGGATGGATAAATTCGAGAGGACTTTTACCTATAAGTGAACCCTCAGGATAGCCAAGTATTTTTGTGCAAGATGGAGAATCAAAAATTATATATCCTTTTTTATCAAGGATGTGAATCAAATCAGTAGAGTTGTTAATTAACGTCCTAAATCTTTTCTCATCCTCAAGCAGATTTTTCTCTGCTCTTTTGAGTTGAGTTATGTCCATAAACATTCCCGAAAGTATATCCTCTTTCAAACTAGCACTTACTAGCGTATTAATACTTTGGCCATTCTCTCCCCATGTTTCCAATTCATAATCGGTTACATGGCCATCTTTTTTCAGTTTATTGATAAATTGGAGTCGATCTTCACTGTTTTTATACAATTTTATGATATTATTCTCTTTAAGCTCATCAATATTATCATAGTGGAATATCTTAGCCATAGCATCGTTGACAAATAAGATTTCACCCTGTAAATTAGTCTTATAAATTCCAACAAGGGAATTATCAACCAACTCACGGTAACTCTTTTCACTCTCCAAAAGAGCTTTTTCAGCTTTTTTTCGACTTGTAACATCTAATAGGGATGATATGCTCTTTTTGGTCCCGGGTATTATGTCAACATTTAAATGGATGTTTTTTATAGTTCCTTTCCTGTTGATGAAGCTGAAATCATAAATCTTTGGTGCTGCTTGAGGATCTATCCTACGAAGTCGATGATATTCGTTCATTTTAAGAAGATCATCTTTCATTATAAAATCTTTCCAGCTTTTTTTACCTTCTAATTCTTCCTTGGAGTAACCACTGAGTTTTTCAAATTCTGTGTTGGCCAAAGAAATAGTTGAGTTTTCATCTAAGATAACAGTTGCAGTTCCGGTGTGCTCAAAAATTGCCTTGTAATATGATTCTGACTTTTTCAATACTTCTTCAGCTTTTTTACTTATGCTGATGTCGCGGACAAAAGCCTCAGTACCTCTTATTTGACCATCTTTATTATAATAATACTGAACATTCATAGATGCCCAAAATGATGTTCCATCCTTTCTTAAGGCTTTACCTTCCATATTCAAAACTTTACCATGGGGTTTCAAATTTTCTAGCATCTTCTTTCTGTCTTTTGAGGATTTGTATAGTGAAAGAACTGAGATACCAATCATTTCTTTTGGTGAATCAAATCCGTACATATGTGCTGCTGAAGGACTTGCCATGGTAATTTTGCCTTCTATGTCTCCCCTGAAATAGGCATCTAAAACATTTTCGACTATTCTGCGGTACTTCTCTTCACTTTTTTTTAATTCTTTTTGCATCTGGTTTTTGTAGATTGCGAGTTCTATGGCATATTTAAGTTCTGTGCTGTCGTATGGTTTTATTATATATCCATAGGGTTCTGTGATTTTTGCTCTTTCAATTGTGGACTCTTCAGAATGAGCAGTTAAATAAATAACAGGTATATTCAAGTCTTTAATCTTAGAAACAGTTTCAATACCATCAATATCTCCTTTGAGAATTATGTCCATCAAAATAAGATCTGGCATTATTTCTAAAGCTTTCTCTACAGCTTCCTCGCCACTGGATGCGACATATGGAACTTTATAACCAAATGATTCCAAGGTTTGCTTAATATCCAAGGCTTCTATGCTTTCATCTTCTACAAGTAGAATTTTAACATCAGCCATTATGAATAACCTATTACATTATATGTACAAACTCCCATATGTTATTATAGTGAATTGATGAAAAATGATAATTAACTTGTTATATTAATTTTGTATTTGGAAAGTATTTTTTTTTAACTGTAACATTTTTGTTGTGAACATCATTAACGTGCCTGTAGAGTCAAATTTTCGCATGTTAAAATAAAATAAACATCGAAATATTGTTATAATTGTTTTCAAGTGAATTTACAGATTAGATGGTGAACTAATCTACTAGTTACTTAGTATATTATGAAAACTATTGACTTTGAAATAGTATTTTGCTTGTATTCTAAATACTGATGATAACTTGATATCACACAAGAATTTTTAATAAAAATATTAATAATACAGTTGAGATAAATTTAGAATTAAATAGAAATTTAATATGAGGTGATATATTTGCCAGTAATTACCATGGAAGGACCGAAACTTAATAAGGATCAAAAAGCAGAATTAGTTAAATCATTTTCTGAAACAGCAAGCAAAGTAACTGGAATACCTGTGAGTGCTATGGTTGTCATCATCCGGGAAGTAGAAGGAGAAAACGCCGGTGTCGGAGGCTGCCTACTCTGTGACATGAAAAAATAGGAAATATTAGTTTTTTTTATTTATTTTTATTTTTTTCAATGTTTAAGATTTAGTGCAAACTTAAATGACATCCAACTTTATAAAAAATTGGATAAAGTGGATACTAACCAAATCATAAAGGTGTGTTGCCTGCATACTATTCTCATAATGTCAACAGCAAGGATCTATATTGGTATTACTATTTTGTAAAATATTATATTTTTTATTATGTAGCCCCCTAGCGACATATGATACTTATAATTTGGAAATTGGAGTTGTAGATGACTAGTCTTTCGATAAGTCATTCTGAAACTCCTGATTAGCTTGCAATTTCTCCATTATACCTACCCTACGCTCCAACTCCTTTTGCTTCTTCTTATCCTCCTCACGTTCCTGTTCCATCTCCTCTCGTTTTTGTTTTTCATTCTGTAAATCCTTTAACAAGTAATCATATTCTTTGGTAGTAACAGCTTTAGATTTAACATTTTCTATACTTAGTTGAGGAATTATGAGAGTGTAATCATATTTTACTGCTCTTATCGTTGGTTTGATATATGCATCAGCTGTAGGATCTATGTTGTGACCTAGTAACCATCTTGTATAAGTATACGGCATTCGATGTTCTGTTAGAGTAGATGCGAAGAATTTCCGTAGCTTGTGACTTGTGAAGAATCGACTTTTACCAGAATATCCGAATTCACATGTGTCATTTAGATAGCTGAAGTATTTCATCATTGAACTACGTTTGATCCCAGTATTTCCAGATAGGAATATTGGATCTTCTTTTTTTTGTATGGGTTTATTTTCTCTGTAGCGATCTTCTAAATAATCAAGTAGTGCTTGGTTAGCTTCGGGTGTGCTGAATGTGAAATAGGGATGTCCCGTTTTGTGTCGGTATATATTCCAAGTAAGGATTAAATTATTGTTTTTTCTTAGTTTTTCAACTATTTGGGGTATGTCAAACTGCTCATTAGTTGTGGGTTCATAGTATTCTACAATGGCCTCTAGAAAATTTTGGTATGTTAAGTCTCTTATCTCTGCTGATCCCATACCTGATCCACTCATTAATAAAATGATTGCAGTGTATTTGATATTAGACTTTTTTAATGCTTTTTTGATATGTTTTTTACCTACTATGTCCTGAGAGGTGGTTCGTTTTCTAGTTTCATGGTTTTTTAATTTGATTTTAGGAGTTTCTATATCGAATTCCTGGTAGAATCCCACTATAGTTGCCATAGAAGTTTTGATACTGTTATATGACTGTCCCTGATCTTGAAGCTGTTTTTTGAAATATAGTAAACGTTCCCTTATCTGGCGGTTTTTTTTCGTAATTCTTTGGTCTTCTTCATTTTCTGCTTCCAAGATTAATTCAGTTGGTGTTTTGTTGTTGAACTCACAATATTTTCTTAGTCGAAGCAAATATGTAGTTCTAGTATTTTGATTTGAAATATCACGTTGGATGAAAAAGTCTTTTATGTGTTTATCACTAGAAATATCCATAACAATCACCATAGTTATATTATTAAAAGTATTTTTGTATGTCAAACTATATAAACAAATGTGGAGTTATTACTATGACGATACTGGGTATAAGTGGAAGTCCAAGAAAACAAGCAACAGAATACGTTTTAAGAGAATCCCTTAAAATGTTGGGAGAACAAGGTTTTGAAACAGAGTTCTTTGGATTAAGGGGGAAAACTATTAATCCTTGTAAACATTGCGATTACTGTATCAGAAACAAAGAATGTATTGTTAAGGATGATATGCAAGACCTTTATCCATTGATCACAGCTGCTGAAGGCTTAATTATGGCAACACCCGTTTATAATGGGGGTTTAAGTGCACAGTTAAAGGCTGTAATGGATCGATGCAGGGCCTTGGGAGCTGTTGATTTTGACTTTATGCGTTATAAAGTAGGGATGGCAATAGCTGTTGGAGGTGATAGGATTGGTGGACAAGAACTTGCTATACAACAAATCCAAACATTCTATATCCTTACAGGTGCAATTCCTATCAGTGGTGGAGCATATGGTGCTAATATGGGTGCCAATTTCTGGTCACAAGATACTCTAAAAGGTGTAAAAGAAGATGAACAAGGCTTTAGAAGTCTTAGAAAGACCGTTAAAAGGTTTGCAAAGTTTATAAATAACTTTGAAATGAAACAAAATGATCAGGAATAAATATTATTATTGAAATATAATAAAAAATTTAGTAATAAGGTATAAGTTAGAATTTATAACTTATAACTAAAAAAAGAATATAAATACCAATATAGAATGATAAACGATTCTAATCAAATTTAAAAAATTATTAATTAATTAATTAATTATAAGTTATAATTATAGGTGTAATAATGAGGATAGTAGTTGACAAGGACAAATGTACAGGGTGCGGAATATGTAAAGAAGCCTGCCCTAAGGGTGCAAAGATATGGAATGTTGATGATAAAGCAATGGCAACAAATTTAGAATTCTGTCATTTATGTACAATTTGTGCTGGCAAATGTCCAGAACAAGCCATTCAAGTTATAAGAGATGAGGAACATGAGAGAAAAGACACTGAGTAGAAAAACTTCTGAAACTGATATTAAAATANNGGCATATTGCTTGGAGAAGTTTATAATAAAGCAATAGGAGATAAAAAAGGTATTAGAAGAATGGCTCATGCAATAGTACCTATGGACGATGCTCTTGCTACTGTAGCCGTTGATATTAGTGGTAGAAGTTATGCAGTATTGGATATAGAATTTAACAAACCTAAAGTAGGAGATTTAAGTACAGAGAATGTTGAACACTTTTTTGAATCATTTGCAAATTCTGCTAGGATAAATATTAATGCTAAGGTTGAAGGGGAAAATGACCATCACAAAATCGAGGCACTTTTCAAATCGTTTGCAAGAGCACTGACAGATGCTTCAATAATAGAACACGATTCAATTCCCAGCACCAAAGGAATTTTGTAATAAATAAAAATTCAAGGAGGTTTAAATTGAAAACTTTGATCGCATGTTATTCTTATTCTGGGCACACACTTAAGGTTGCAGAAGCCCTTAAAAAGGTCATAAATGCAGATATAACCCGTATTGAAAGTGTAAAAGATAAATGGTATCTTTTTAAATTATTGGATGCAATAAGAGAAAGGAAAGTACCAATTAAACCATGTCAGACTAATTTAATGAGCTATCAAGGGCTAGTTTTGTGCTGTCCTGTATGGGGAGGCAAAACACCCGCTGCAATTAACCAATACTTAGAAGAAATTAAAAATGTGAAGGGCAAACACTTTGGTGTTTTTGTCACATCTGGGGGAAACAAATCACAAAAAGCAACAATTCAAATGCGAGAATATTTGGATAAAGAGGAAATGCTATTTTTAGGACAGATGAGGATCCTTACTGAAAATGTGGAAAAAGAAAATTATGGAGAGATATTTGATTTTTTCGCAAAAAAATTTGTTAATTAATAGCCCCTAATTTAAATAGATAATATGATGCATTTAACTTCATTATTAGTTATTTCAGAATATAAAAACCGTTCCTATACTGAAAAATAACACTGGAAAGACTATAATTCAAATGTTAGTAAATCGAGCTTAACACCTACAAATTCATTTATCATCATGTCAGCAGATGGGACTATAATAGTGGCCGATCCAACTTCAATGCCTACACCCGAAGATTTATATCTGATTCCTGATGCAATCACAGTCACCCATACCCATTCAGACCACTTTGATCCTGAATTTATAGATCTGATAAAATGCAAGAAATCTATTGCAACAGTTGAAAAGTTCGATGTTAATGATGTCCATATATACGGTATAGGGTCTTCACACCGAGGAAGTATCATAAATCAAAAGACACCTAACAATGTTATATATGTTTTTGAAGTTGATGGTCTAAGAATTGTTCATATGGGAGACATAGGGCAAGAACATTTAACAATCCGAAATCGATTCCAGAAACGTTTTTATTTTTAAATTTCTCATTATATTCTTTCTTCCTTCTTCAAGATGTTTAGACGTAATCCCATGTTTAATGGATATATATGCTCCAATAAATGCAGTCAATTTGTCACAAGCTTTTATGATCTTCCCATCAAGTGGGTAAAATTCATTCTTATTGTACAAATTATTTAGTTCATCATAACTTATTCCATTAATGATTTTACCATCGATTTTAATTTTGTTTTCAAACTCATCTTGAGTGAAATATCTCATTTCTTTCCTCCATGAAACTGGTAACAAAGGTAAA
Source organism: Methanobacterium sp. (assembly GCA_003151535.1). Lineage (GTDB taxonomy): Archaea > Methanobacteriota > Methanobacteria > Methanobacteriales > Methanobacteriaceae > Methanobacterium_B. Next base: position 9,640 of record PLXT01000062.1, on the reverse strand, counting down.
AGACGATTTTTCATTTGATCTTCTTCATAATCCTTAATAATATCTTCTAAACCTTTAATAAAAGTTTTTATGGGTGAAATTATATCTTTTGTTAATACCTCAGGTAGATCATGAAACAATCCAGTGAAAAAATTGTTGTAAAGGCGTTTTTGACAGAGTTGTTATCAAGTGAGAGGAGATAAGAAGTTATTGCAACAATGTACATATGCCCAAGAACTGACGTTTTAGGTAAACGAGGAGAATGTGCCCATCTTTCCTGAAAACGTAGTTGTCCGCACAGATCGATGAATCCAAAAGATTTTTTTTCTAGTGATATTTTTTGAACACCTATCAAATCATAATGATCCTCTATCTGATTTTCTATTGACTCTTTAGTTTCTTCAATACCATAAATAAACGGTGAAGTATGGTAAATTATCTTAAATTCCCAATTGGTAGCCATATAATGTGCAGCTTTTAGTATACGTTTCTCTATCTTTGCATAATTATGATCAAAAAAGTATTTATTGAAATTTTCTTTGAAATTCTTACCTAAACCATTCATATCCTCATCTAATTGTTCATTAACATATTTATTAAGATCTTCTTCCTTCTCTTCCATCATTTTATGAAAAACTGGAGGTTTTATATCTGTTAATATGGTTCGATGCAGAAATTCAAATATGCCCCCTTCAATAAGATTCTGCCAGTTGATTACAATGTCCCTATCACTTTCTTCGAATTTGGCTATTACATATGCTATAACCATTTTATGGGCTTGTTTATCAAGTTCAGTAAGCTCAACTGGCCTTATATGATCATTCCATCTATTCATACTGGCTGCTTCATAAAACCTTTCAATTAGATTTTCTATCATGAAATCTCCTAAAGGTATATTTTAAATTTAAAAAAAAGTATCTAAGACAAATAAAAAAAATAAAGACCGTTAGGTCTTTTTTTGTATTTAATTATTGAGGTTTTTCCATTAGAACAGATTTAGACATTGTCTGACCTTTCCCACCATGAGGTGTTCTTGTGACAGTGTCGTTAGCTTTTTCAATATCCCTAGCTTCTGATGCTAATTTAGCAGCTACACCTATCATTTCATGAGCTGAAGCAACTATTGGAATGTACTTTTCGATGTCTCTAACCATGAAACATCCTTCAACATCTATATCAGCTACCTTGGTTGCAATTTCGTATGCAGCCATTGCTTTAGCTTTTGCGTATGGGCTAGAAAATGCTGCAGCTTCTACAGCTTTGTCTCGTGATATAACAACTTTTGGAAGTTCAAGAGTTTCTCCAGCTTCAACAGCATTTACTGCTGCGTCGATGGTGTTCTGAACAACTCTGTATGCTCCGGTTAAAGCTAATACTTTTATTACATCGGAGTTAAATGAAGCCATTTCAGTAGGGTCAAGGAATTCTCTCCTTGCACCAATCATTGGGTCTGCCTTGACGATAATGTAACCTAAACCTTGTTCATCCATTTCGTCCTTAGATCTTAATCCTGGAGCATCACCAATAATGATTGCAGGNNTAACATTAATGGTACAGCTTTTTCGATCTCTTCTGGGTTCATCTTAGCCCCAGAACCTATTACACAAGTATCTATGTTTGGTCTGTCAGCCCTCTCATCAAGTAATAAGTCAATTACTGGAGAGGTACCTATATTACCGCATTTAATGATTCCTATTTTTACAACCATTTTATCACCAAGATTGCTATTCAAATGATCAAATAAGTATTTTTTGATTTAATTTTTATGGCTAAGCTTTTATATGTGTATGAAAGGATGATATAAAGAGAACCTATTAAATACTAAAAAAGATTGAATTTAGCAATAATTCAAATAACTAACAATCTTAACTCATTTAAAAGTGTTTAAAATAGTTAAAAAGCAGATAATTTAATTTTTAATAGGTTAAAATCCTTTAAATTAATTTCTTGAAGATTAAATTTGAATTTCATATCTTCTAGATTAATTTAGTTGGCGTATCATTCCATTAAGAAAATTAAGGTTATCTGAATTCAGATCTTGAATTCCAAATCTTTTTACAACTACCGACTCCACTTACATTGGATTTCATTTTATCATAATTATTAATCAAATCTAAAACATTCGAAACCGATTTTTTACCATTTTTAATCAACCCTTCTCCTTTTGGAACCTTCAAATTATTCACAGAATTTGATATATCGTCTATTTCAATGACTTGGATACCAATCTCTCTAGCAAGATCTACACTTGAATGTTTTCGGTGAAATCCTGCTATTTTTATGGATGGAACTTCAAGTACTCCTGCCTCTATTGTAAGTCCCATACCAGCTGCATAGATCATGTATGAAGATGCACTGATCAGACTTGGTAACTCTATGTACCCATCTAAAACTTTCAATTTTGATGAAGAAATGAATTTTTTCACGAAATCTGAGCTGAATCTAAAGGGTATAATCAGAATATTCTCATCAAGTTTCTCAGCTTGGTGTATGATTCTGGGGATATCCTCACTCTTCACATCTCCTCCAAATACTAAAACAACAAATTCATCCACTCCATATCGAGTTTTAATATTATTTGAATCTTCAATAGACATATCATTTACATAAGAGGCCATAGGATACCCACCAATTACATGAACATTATTTAATCCATACTTCTCAACTACATAATTTTTATAAAGTTCAGATGGAACCGTTATTAAATTAGAAAAGGCTATCATTTCGATAGGATTGTATATGTCCTGTTCAATATGTAAGTCTGGTATTTTAAGTATTTTAGATGCAGTTATTCCTTTCCTTACATCTCCTGCATTTCCACACGTCAATAATAGATCTATATCCTTCCCTTTAAGTGATCGGATTACTCTCCATATATCTTCAATCACCAGTGAAGCTATCTTTGAATTAGATCTTTTTTTAGCTGTTTGTCCTCGACTTTGACCAATAGAATGAACTTCACTGCAGTATTGACCCAACAATTCTTTAACACCATGCCCATGTGTTAATCCTATGATTTCGGCATCTAATTCTTTAATTATGGGTATAAATGCTTTTGCAGGTGCCATCTCTGCTATTACTGCTATACGCATGATTATCCTCCGGATATTTTAACTATTATATGAAATAACATTTGATTGGATAGAAGATTATTTCTTATCAGTTGAAGATGCATTTCTAGTAAAGTTTAGTGCAAATTGGGGGCAAGCAGCTACATGAGTATGAACATAACTGGCCAGAGTATTTTTAGCCATCAATCCATCATTTGAACCAAAAATTCCTGTGCCCCTAATTATTTTGAAAGCAAATTCAGGTTTAGAATTACCAATATCTACTTTAGAATAATGAAATTCATGACCCCTGAATATGTCCCCTTTTTTAAGTATTACATTGTCTTTCTGAGTTTCTGATATGACATAACTTAGGGCTTGTACGTTTTTTGTCATTTTTGAAGGATAATTAAAAACATTACACATATTTCTACCATTTATAGATTTTGATAAGTACATAAGACCGCCACATTCAGCATATATTGGATGTCCTTCATTATGATATTTATAAATTGATTCACGCATTGATTTGTTGGATTCTAAGCCTTCAGCAAATATTTCAGGATATCCTCCACCAATATAAATCCCATCTACATCTGGTATTTCATCGTCATGAAGGGGACTAAAAGGGATAATTTTGGCATTGTTGGATTCTAATGCCTCAAAATTTTCTTTATAGTAAAATGAAAAAACCTCATCCGAAGCTACTCCGATTTTTACTCTTTTTTTATTCCCTTCCAACCATAAGGGTTCTCTTCCTTTAGGTAATTTGTCTGAATTTTTCATTATGGCCATTAATGCATCTAAATCCACATTTTCAGCCATAACTGCCCCCCATTTCTCTATAAACTGGAGAATATTATCCCGTTCAATGGCAGGTACAAGACCTAAATGTCGCTCTTCTACTCTTATTGCTTCACTACGCGGTATTCCCCCTATAACTGGAGTATTGGCAAGTTTTTCCACTGCCTCTTTTGCTTTCAAGTAGTGTTTTCTATTTTTTACATAGTTTAATATTACACCTTCCACTTTTATGTTGGGATCCAAGGTTTTAAATCCTATTACAATTGCGGCTGCACTTTTTACTAGACTTCTGGAATTTAAAATTAGAATTACAGGAGCATTTAGGGCTTTAGCAATAGAAGCTGTACTTCCAACATCTTCTAAAGCACTTATACCCTCATAAAGTCCCCTTACCCCCTCCACAATTCCAAAATCCGCACCGGAAATTTTCATCCCATTTTCAAATCCTTGCCTAATCTGGGCATCAGACATGAAGAAAGAGTCCAAATTTCTCGGAAAATTCCCTGTAGCAAGGCCATGGTATGTGGGATCAATATAATCAGGTCCTGCCTTAAATGGCTGAACATTGAATTCATCGGACAACGCCCTCATTATCCCCGTCGAAATGGTTGTTTTACCAACTGCGCTTCCTGTTCCTGCAATAACAGCTCTCATACTAATTAGTGATGTATGATCTTATTTATAATGTTTTGATTTTTCCACAAAAATTTTAATAAATATCATAGTCATACTGTGATCAATGAACAAAGTTAAAAAAATGGAAATTCTTGGTGATTCAGCCAGGTATGATCTCTGCAATTATGGTAATTATAATACAGATAACTTCCTATCAGGAAAATTACCAGGGATTTACAATGCAACCAGTGCTAATGGAGATTGTATACCATTATTTAAAGTTTTAATGACCAATAAATGTTCTAATGACTGTCGTTACTGTGTTAATCACAGTGCCCATAAGTTTAGCAGGGTTGAGTTCACTCCTGATGAGCTAACTTCCATCTTTCTAGATTATTACAACCATAGGTTAGTAGAAGGTTTATTTTTAAGTTCAGGAATACCTGGTGATGTGGATGTATCCATGGAGAAAATGGTCGAAGTTGCAAGAAAGCTTAGATTGGAACACGAATATCTAGGATATATTCATTTAAAAATTTTGCCAGGATCATCGTATGATCTTATTAAAAGGGCTATGAGTTTGGCGGATCGTGTTAGTGTTAATATTGAAGCAGCAACATCTGATGGATTTGAGGGGTTATCAACTACGAAAACATTCAATTATGATATTTTAAGGAGAATGAAGTGGATTAAAAGGTTAATGAAAAAAAATGAAAATCTCGCTCCTTCAGGCCAAACAACACAGTTCATAGTAGGTGCTTCTGATGAATCAGATTCTGATATATTGCAGCGTGTTGATTGGCTTTATAAAAAAATGGATATTAAACGTAGTTATTTTAGCCCATTCACTTCTATGAAAGATACTCCACTTGAAAATAGGATGGAACCAAATCCAAAAAGAACATCAAGACTTTATCAAGCAGATTATCTAGTTAAATCGTATGGTTTCGATATTAAAGAGTTAGTATTCGAAGAAGATGGTAATATGACGCTTGAAATTGACCCCAAATATTCAGCTGCACTTTCAAATATGGATATGTTCCCAGTAGAAGTAAATTCTGCAAGTTATAAGGAACTTTTAAGAGTTCCGGGAATTGGCAAAATATCAGCGAGAAGAATTATTGAGTCTAGAAAACAAAATATTCGTTTCAAAAATCTAGAAGAATTGAAGAATATTGGAGTTATAACATCAAGAGCAGAAACTTTTTTAAAATTGAACAGATCCTATCAAACTACCCTTTAATTTTGATTATTAAATAAAAATTTAAAATTTTAGCCATATCAATGAAAGAACGTTACTGCAGTTAGTTCTGATTAGAAGTTATAATTTATAAGTTATTACTTATAACTTATAACTATTGATTTATATCTCCCTATCTTTAAACTCATCCCATAGATCAGGGTATTTGTCCTTAACAGCTTCCTCTATAAGAGATGATGCCTCTTTGCTTATACTAAATTCAGGTTTAGTTTTCTTTAAAAGTCTTAATACTGCTGCAGACCTAGCAGACCATAGAGATATACGAGGATTCTTTCTAACTTCCAAGATAACATTTTCAACCAATGTTTGATCAACTATGGGTTTAATTTCATTATCAATAGATTCAATCTCAGATTGTCTAGTATTTTTATTTTTACTGAAATTTTTCTTATTTTTTGAAAAATTGTTAGTTTTATCTTTTTTCCTGGTATTTGTAGAGTTAAGTTCCCGATTCTTTTTTTCATCGGGTTTTTTTTCTTCAACAACATCTGGTCTTATAAGTGCATCAAGCCCTCTTCCAAGTGCGCTTTCTTTTTTATGTGCAGTCATTTATTGTCCTCCAATTCATCAAGTTTAATTATTTCCTTTGCAAGATTTATGTATGCTTGAGAACCGCTAGATTCTTCATCATAGATAATACAAGGTTTACCATGACTCGGTGCTTCTGCAAGAGTTATGTTACGTGGAATAGTTGTTTTAAAAACATGTTCGCTTGCTCCAAAATATTCTTTCACATTACTGTAAACATCTCTTCCAAGTCTGGTTCTTGAATCATAAAGAGTAAGTAATATCCCTTTGATGGGTGAAGGACTCTTAAGTCGTGTCTCTACAAGTTGGATAGCTTCTAAAAGATCAGCCATACCCTCTAAAGCGTAAAATTCAGCCTGAATAGGAATAATCACACTATCGGCGGCTACAAGACAATTGATAGTTAAGATTCCTAATGAAGGAGGTACATCGATAAAGATATAATCATAGTCATCCGAAATGGTTTCCATTGCCAGTTCAAGTATGGTGTGATAACCTACCTCTTTACTAAGTTCTATCTCAGCACCACTTAGGGCAATATTACTTGCCACCACATCCAAACCAGGAATATCAGTTTCAATTACTGCATCATCAATTGTACTTTCACCAGTCAATACAGCGTATATAGTCCTAGTAACTTCATTTTTCTGCACTCCAAACCCTGTTGTAGCATTGCCCTGTGGATCCATATCTATTACCAAAACCTGTTTACCATAAAGTGCAAGTGCTGATGCTAAGTTTACTGCGGTTGTGGTTTTTCCACAGCCCCCCTTTTGATTCAATATTGCGATTACCTCGGCCATAATTCATCCTCCTAGATTTGTTATAAGTTCTAAATTATAACTTATAACTTATAATATAAATATTTTTATAAAGTTAAGAAAGGCTATTTAAATTGATTCTCAATAAGCTTCATAATTCTAAGATTAAATTATAAATACAAAGTGTTCTAAGCAACAGCATATTTAGAAAAATATATTAAATAAAGAACATATATACTAAATAAGGTGCTATATGTCCGATGGAAAAATTTGTATAAAATGTGAAGAATGTGGATTTGTAAGGGATTTAAAAGGAGAAACTAAGCCTATTGAAGAAGGATCTTACAATAGATTACGTTCAGGTAATACAAGAAGGAATATTAAAGAAGAACCAGTAGAATCACAAGGTACCTGCCCAGAATGTGGATGTATTGATTATGTTATAATATTGATTTGAATTAAAAATCATCTTTTTACTATTACGAATTAAAGATGTCAAATGATACTATTTTTTTATTGTCATATTATCTCTACATTTCATTTTTGAAAAGTTTATTTTAATAATTTGAAAAAAAATATATTAGAAACTAACTCTATTAGCTAGTTTCACAGGTAATGGAAGTTTTCTGAAAGGCATGTCCTTAGTTTCGTTATGAATCTTCAGTACAAGCTCATCAATTTTCATTGAAAGTTTTTCGTTAGTTTCACGGATATTTACTGTTAGCGGACCTTCTTCAAGTTCTCTATCCCCAATAACAATAACATAAGGGGCCCATTCTCCTCCAGCATTTCGGATTTTTTTACCAACTGTTTCGTGTCTATCATCGATATCTACTCTAATATTCTGGTTCTTTAGCAATTGGGCAACTTGTTCTGATTTTTCAATATGACGCTCCGCGATAGGTATAATCCTTACTTGTGTGGGTATAAGCCAAACTGGGAGCATTGGAGGTTTGTCCTTTTTATCAACAGCACTTTTCTCGAGTAAACTGCATATTACTCGTTCGATACTTCCGGTAGGGCTGCAATGTATAATGATAGGGTTTATTTCTTCTTCTTCAGAATTGATGAATGTAATTCCAAACCTTTCACCACTTTCAACATCTATCTGAATTGTAGGATTTTCAATAGGTCGTCCAAGATAATCTATTGCAGCAAAATCCATTTTAGCAACCCAATAATGTTTTCTCTCTGGGAGTATCTCAAGCAAAACAGGTTTACCGATTTTATTTGCTGCAGAATAAACCCAATCTTTATTTTCATCGAAGAATTCTTTTGTTGCCCTCATAATTACTTCATAGTTAACATCAAGATCAACACCTGTCTGTTTACACATGGTGATCTGTTCATCAAATTCATCCATTGCTTGATCAATGTCAACACATACTGTATGAAGGTCGGGCATTGTAAACCCTCGAAGTCTTTTAAGACCTACAACTTCTCCTTTTTTCTCTAATCTAAAACTATAAGTTGAAAGTTCGTATATTCCAACAGGAAGATTTTTCCATGTTAAAAAAGAATCCGAAAGAACTCTAAAAGCACCAAAACAGCAAGCATATCTGAGCATTAATTCCTTGTTTTTAGTAGCCATCCTGTATTGGCGCTCTCCAAATTTTTCTGCATGCACACGTATTGCATCATCAGCAAGATCGTACATTATTGGAGTTTCAACCGGCATAGCACCTCTTTCTGTAACAAGGTTGTAAACATAAGCTGATAAAAGATCCCTAATAAGCCTACCCTTAGGATACCATCTTAAATGTCCAATATCCGCTGATGGCTCATAATCAGCTAATTTCTTTTCCCTCATTAATTTAACATGTGGAGGTTCTTCACCCGAGGATTTCATTATTCCAAGTTCGTATTCGACGAGCTTTTTAAAGTCATCTTCAGCATAGCTGAACTCATCCGTACCTACAATTTCTCCCTCATGAAGTATATAGAACTCTGATTCAGCCACAGGTGTTACAACAACCTTATTATCTTCAATAACCACTTTTTCAGTAGTAATAGTCCTTGAAAGTTCTGAAAGTGGATGTCCCTTGCATGAAACTTCAAAAGATTTGTACCATCCAAATGGGACCCTCTTAACATTGATACCATTCTCATCCAATTTTGATTCCATATTAGTTAATATCTTTTTTGCCGCATCAGGAGAACTCAAAGATGAACTTAAATGAGCATATGGATATATTGCTACAACTTTGGCACCAACTTTTCCAAATACATCTTCTATTTCATTTACCGCATTTTCAACCACTGTATCCATATCAGTTTCATCTTCTTTTTCAACTGCTGTGAAGACTACTAAAGCATTTTCGTAGAGTCCCTCTTTCTTATCATCCTCTATTTTTTCTGCTATCCTAGTTTTAGACTTTGTTTTATACTTCAAATAATCAGAGTGAATTAAAAGTATTCTCATTATACCACCTTATCTTTAAAATTCGTTAAGTTCTGCTTAATCAAATTGAAATATTGATAATCTCCCATATAATTAATTTTTATGGGATGATATTTACAACCTATTCATATTGATTTAATTAGTGTATTTATGTACTTTATGAATATGATACAAAAATAAGTTAAAAACAAATCTATTATTTGATGAAATTTTCTATTTAAATCTAATGAAATTTAATTTA
>PLXT01000073.1 GCA_003151535.1 Methanobacterium sp. | reverse complement strand
CTTGTTTTAGTAGAGATTAGATATAGTATGTACTTCTTCCCATATATACTCATTTTTTTTAGAGTTTAATGCAAAAAAAATATTTGTTATAAACAATCAGACAAAATTATATACCAGGAAAAAATAGATTATTTATTCGGATTTTTCCCATAGTATCAGTACTAAATGTGTTTATAAATGAATTCATTTAAAGCAACTAAAACCATACTAATATTCCATGATAAAAATAACCCGATTAATTGGTTTTTCCATTAGATTTGGCCGGTGTATACATGAATGTTGATTGTTTTATTTCTAAAAATACTGTTAATAGCTTCATGAAGTTTTTATTGGTTAGTAATATATTTTTTACATTCATTTCTTCTTTAAATATGACTTTTTTCTCCTAAGCAATTCCAAATTTTGTTTCAATCCACTGGAGTGTAAAATAGTTTTTTCATTAAAGTTTTTCCTTAATTTGTCTGCAAATATAAAATATGGAGTTTCATTTGAAATATTTTTATGATTATCTAAAAAATGATTTATTGAATAAACTGAAATTTCATTATTTCTACACTTAGCAATATTAGACAATCAAAATCATAAAACAGCTAGAAACTAAAGAAAAAATTATTAACGAAATAAGCTCTTCTAACAGTTGGAAATTAATAAAACCCCTAAGAAATCTCGGAAAATTATTAAAGAATCTAAAATAACTATTTAAGAGATATAATGGTTCTATTTAATTTGTTACCAATTTTATTAAAATAATTAACTATATAACTTATGAGCAAGTAATTTTAATTTATAATATAGTTGTTATATCAACTATTTATTTTATGAAATAAATTAAAAATTCAAAGGTAATCGTATGAAATATACCCGTGATGAAACCACCCCATGGTTAGTTTATAAAGCAAGACACTTGCTTAAAAAAAGAATTCAAAATAAACTTAAGGATTATGATATTTCATCTGAACAATGGAGTGTTTTAAATACTGTTTACATGAAAAAAGGGTGTAATCAAATAACGTTAGCAGAAATTTTACTTAAAGATGGGGCCACCATTACCAGAATTTTGAATATACTAGAAAATAAAAAGCTCGTAAGAAGGGAGAAATCAACCCATGATAAAAGGGAGTATTTAATATACCTAACTGAATATGGTATTAATTTGTATAATAAAGCTTTACCTGTTGTTGTACAAAATACAAAAGAGACAGATTCAATATTCAGTGATAGTGAGCTCAAAGAATTACATTATTTATTAAACAAATTAGTTTTAAGTTTAGAATAAATTAATATTTTTTTTTTAAAAAAAATATAATTGTTATATCAATAATTGATTAGTCATCTACAAATTTATAATCATATAAAAGTTTAAAGGGGGAAATATGCCATTATCATCAATTAAATCAAAAACAAATACTATAAAAAGGAAAAATAGACCTAAAGCTGTATGGGCCGTATTTTTTGCGTCTATTATTGCTTTTATGGGACTTGGACTTGTAGATCCAATTTTACCTGCAATTGCAACTCAATTAAAAGCCAGTCCAAGTGAAGTTACTCTACTATTTACAAGTTACAACGCTATAATGGCAGTAGCTATGCTAATAACGGGTGCTATTTCTTCCAGATTAAGATTTAAAAATACATTACTCCTAGGTATGGTTATCATAGCCATATTCTCAACACTTGGAGGACTTTCAAACAATGTTTGGACAATTATAGGGCTGCGTGGCGGTTGGGGATTAGGTAATGCACTTTTTGTTGCTACAGCATTAACAGCTATTGTGACCCTATCAAAAACCAGTACAGCTAAAGCAGTAATTTTATATGAAGCAACTATAGGATTAGGATTATCTGTAGGACCCCTTCTTGGCGGATTATTAGGTAACATATCTTGGAAATATCCTTTTATTGGTGTTGGTTTACTAATGACCTCTGCCTTTATTTTACTAATTATATCAATGACAAAGTCAAAGGAAGAAAAAACAAAGAATGTAATAAAAACACACACATCCATACTTGATCCTATAAGAGCGTTGAAACATCGCCCCATAAGAATATTTGGAATCACTGCATTCCTCTATAATTTTGGCTTCTTCACAATATTAGCCTACGCACCATTTGTAATGGGATTGAATGCATTAGGAATAGGATTGGTATTTGTGGGATGGGGCAGTTCATTGGCCATTACATCAGTATTCATTGCACCAAAACTTATAGAAAGATTTGGTACTATTCAATCCATATGTGCCATGTTAACCATTTATGCAGTTATTCTTTTAGTTATGGGTATCTGGACATCAGTACAGTGGATAATTATTGTTACCATCATTCTTTCAGGTGCAGTATCAGGAGTTAATAACACGTTAATTACAACCGCTGTTATGAAAGCAACATCTATTGAAACATCAACAGCTTCTGCATCGTACAGCTTCTTGAGATTCATAGGTGCTGCAATTGCACCGGCTTTAGCTGGAATATTAGCAGCTTTGTATTCACCACACATCCCATTCATTGTTGGTGCTGTCTTTGTTTTCGGTTCAGTGATTTTTGTATACATTAATCGTCATCATGTCTATCATGTAGATAAATCTGAAGAAGAAACAGGAAAAATTCTAGGAGGCGTTGTATTAAAAGTTAAAGATTTTATGGTTCAAGATGTCATTTCGGTCAACCAAAACACTTCAATTAAGGATATACTAAAGTTATTGGTTGAAAATCGTATCGATGGCGTTCCAGTAGTGGATAATTGCAATAAATTGATTGGAATAGTTAGTGATGGAGATATAATTCGCTACCTCTCCCCTAAAGAAGAGTTCTTTCTAGACTTTGTATACACCATACTTGTTGATGAAGGAGAAACAGAACAAAGTGTGGTTACTGAAAAGATCAACAAAACAGTTGCCAATATGATGCATCAGAAACATTTGTATACAGTAAAAGAAAATGATACATTTGAAAATGCCATTCGGATATTATCCCATCACCATTTTAAACAACTTCCAGTTCTAGATTTAGAGGATAAAGTAATTGGTCTTATAACTAGAGGGGATATCATCAAAAATATACTGAAAAATAATTATTAAACAAAAAAAAGGAAATAAATAATATTCCATTTAAAAAAATATTTCCTCTTTCTCAAATCTTAATTTGGGCATTTGGTTATCTGCAGGATATCCAATAGGAACCAAAATGGTCGGTACAATACTCTGAGGAATATCCAGTATTTCTGAATAAGCTTCAGCGCTGAATCCTTGCATTGGACATGAATCAATTCCAAGTGATTTGGCTGCATAAATAGCTGTTATTGCTGCTATAAATACATTGTACTGTGCTTCAGTTATTCCTGTCTTGTTGTCGTAGTTACTAAGGAATATATTCATGACATCTTGGAATTGTTTGAGATTTTCTTCTGGAACAACAACTTTTTTCATTAGCTGTGTGATCTTTTGAGCTTTACCACTTAGATCCGTGTCTGCGCAAAATACAAGTAAATGAGAGCAACTATTAATTTGAGCCTGTTCCATTGATGCTGCAGATAACTTCTTTTTAGTTTCCACATCTGTAACAACCTTAACCTTCCATGGCTGTAAGTTTAAAGCAGATGGTGCATAACGGATCATCTCAAATAACTGGTCTATTTTACCATCATCAATTACATTACCATCAAACTTTTTAGTTGCATATCTAGACATTAACAATTCTTTAAATTCCATAAACCATCAACTCCAAATTTTTATATTAAGATTTAGACTTATTTTAAAAGAATATTTGAAAATAGAATTAGTTAATTCCATCCCCCTCTCAGTATTTTAAATAATATAATGCTTAATTAGATCCTGTTAATATAATTTAATCCTTTGATTGTTCTTGGGCTTCTAAAGTTTCTTCTATATCTTCTAATATTTCTTCAAGTTCATGTTTACGTTCCTGTACAATGGAAAGTGTGTCTAGTAGAACATCACGAAGGTCGTTTGTAATAAGTACACTCCACATCTCGTCTAAATAGTTGTAAAGAGTTATAAGATTGTCAGGAGAGTCCTTATTAGCTTCAACATTATCTCGAACTAGTTGAACAAATACATCAAGTTCATTGTCAAGGTGGTAAAGATTTTCAACTGTAAATGAGATTCTCTCCTCAATTTCATCCTGTAATTCCTCTTTTAAAAGACCTTCTGCTGGTATGATTAATTCACCTAAAGGATTTTCATCTGCCATAAATAATCATCTCCTTATTTTTTAAATTTTGTACTATATTATATTGTGTTTAAATGAATAATAAATTTTCTTAAATTAAAGATTTTTTCATTTAAAAACCAATTAATCCGTAGATAATTTGATAAATTTTATTTAACCCAAAGAGAATTTCTATTTACTTGATTTTTTTGTTTAATTTTTTATAAATTTTTTTTTCGGAAGTTGAGGAGTTTTTTTGAGAGGTTTTTTCAGAATTTTTATTGTTTTTTTATATTTATTTCTATT
>PLXT01000052.1 GCA_003151535.1 Methanobacterium sp. | reverse complement strand
CTAGCTATACCAATTAAAAATATACGCATTATATGGAAAACATTAATATTGATTTCATTAGTTTTCACAGTGATATCATCCAAGATAAAATAAAATCTAATATCGAGTGCCGCATGTGGGGCAATATATGGGATAATCTTGAGCTTGATTTATTGGGTAATATTGCTAACGATATTTGGGATAACATCAAATTATGAAAAACATATATCTTACGATAGGTGGACGTGTTAAGCTTAACTGTCATAGTATTAGGAATAAAATCATGTGTACTGATTATAAAACTAACATATGGAACTATTTAAGTGATGATATAGATATGAACATCTATAGTGTAATCAGCAACACTTTTGATAATATCAAGAATAGTATTTCCTTATGAAGCTTATCAATTATGAGATTAAAAGTATGGTTTACAATAAATTCAGGGCTGATATGCTCCATGATATAACCCCTGATGTGTGGGCTATTCTGTGGAATAATATCTACAATACCATCTATAATAATATTGGTAGTAGTAGTTTTATTACGGTTAACTCCATGATAGATATGACTTCTTAAATAGAATAATAGAATGAAAAATATCCAACATAACAGCATGTTTAATACTTATAGTATTATCATAAAAAATATAAATGAAAGTTTCAAAGTAAATATTGTCCATGAAACTAGGTCTATTACTTGGGATACTACTACCAGAAATCTCCGTTTTGACGTGGCTACTAATATAAGGAATAATTTAACTCGCCTATAAATGAAAAACATCAATAATTATATTGAAAAAAGAATCTGTAATAAATTCGCTTATATAATCTATAAGAAGATCGGTAGAAATGATATGCTTTATATCCGCAATAGTATGGTAACCCACATTGTCCAGAGGGAGATTAATATTAACCTGTTAAAATCATAAAAATCATGGAAGATATACAAGATGACATCTATAGTTATATAAGATTTAAAATAAGATTTGATCCAATGAGAAATATTAAAAATAAAATCAGTCGTAAACTGTATTCCATAGTCCAGAATAAAGTATGGATGGATTCAACAGGCGTGATTATTAACATCAGGTATGGCATGGAATTAGAATTAGAAGTAAATATTAATAAACATCAGTATGACAAATATTAAGGATAGTCTTAGGGTTATTATATCTAAAGAATTTTATCGTGGCATCAATGCTGCTATTAATGATAACATCCATTATACTCTTATAAATAATGTTACAGTTAACGTATGGGATGTTCTCAATAGAACATTGAATAATATTCATAATTTACAAACATGAAGAAAATTACAACTAATATCTATAGAGATATTCACGATATTATACATAAGAAAATTCAAAATAAACTCATAACCCATCTCTATAATCATACCTTTACTAAGTTGAGAACTGCAATCTTTGATAACGTCTGCGTTAATACGTATAGAGAAACCAGATCTCATTTCAAATTTAAAACCAGAGACAACGCTAAATTATGAATGATCTGCAATCAAATATCTATGGTAGTTCCAAAATTAATATTTATAATTTACAGGATAAGATTAGAAATACCATCGTTAGAGACGTGGGAATTAAGATGTACCTTGATACCTTTCTTACGTTCAGAAGCGTTATCAGGGGTAATATCTACCCTACGTTTAGTAACATTAAGATTAATATTAAATTATGAAACAAATTAAACTTGGAAATTGGAGTAGACCCGAACTTAGCATCTGGACTGCCATCAGGAGTCTTAATTATTCTATTAGGGCTAGTATATCCAGTGGCTGCACTCCAATAGAGGTCGCCATCAAACATAATCTCCATTTTGAGGTGGCTACTAATATTTTTCATAATATCAATATGAGCTTATGAAAAATATCAGAGACACCATCAGTTATAATATCAGGCTTTATATCATGATAAAGATCGTTCATATAATCAAAGATAACATTAGTGATAAAGTTTCTTATCCCGTAGAAATTAATACGTTGGGTGTTTTAAATCCTGTATTAAGAAACATTCATAATTTGAATCATGAAACAAATTAACCCAGATAGCATGTATGATATTCAGGGTAGAATTGGAAATTATATCTATCATAATATGAGGATTGAAATCTATAGTATTATAGATGAAAAGATAACCCATAACCTGTGGACTGTTATCAGTATTAATATCAGGGCACCTATTAGTAATACTATACAATATGAAGAATATTAAAAAAAACACCATGACTAATATCTGGACTGATATCTGTATTACTATCAATAGTAAGATCAGGAATAAAAACTTTAATGATATTATCAAGAATGACATCAGGGCTAAAATAGGTGAAGTTATCACTTCTACCATTAGAGATAACCATGCTGTTATCAACAATAATTTAAAAAATACCATAACACATGAAAAATATTAAAGATACAATATATAAATATATATGGGTTGAACTAGACTGTGCTATCTATAATAAGATCCATATGAACGTCCATAGCGCAATAAAAAATAATAAGGATTATCAGATTATGAATAATATTTTTGGGACTCTCAGTGATAATATCACACGAACACCCATAAATCAGAATGCTATCAATATTTCTATCAGTTTGGATTAATATTATAAATTTCGTAGCTTTATGAAAAATATTAGCGGAAGCATATATAATTTCGTTGGTCGTAATATCAACTATTTTATTGGTGGAAATATTCAGGCCCCTTTAGATAGTGATGATTATAATAACCTGTGGGTTTATATAGGGCAGTTTATTGATGATAATATCCCAATTATACCTAGATAATATGAAGAATATAAGAAGTAGAATAGATTATAATGTCTGGAGTAACGTCAAGGATAAGGCATTTAAGACGAGTACAAAAGTCAATTGTATGATCAATGATATCATCTTGGATCATATGAAGATCAGTATCGACAATGTTAAGGTAAACCACAATAGCATACGCGATGAAACCCTACTTTTTATCCACTTCAAACAAACACTATAGCATATGTTTGAGATCAATAATAATACATGGAAACCATCAACAATAACTTCAGAAGCGACATTTGGACTACTATTGAGGATACTTTCTATATTAACCGTGCTAATGCAATGTTTTTTAATTTGGATGAGGCCATCCACCGTGATTTTAGGGGCAATATAAATACTAATACATACATTAACATATTGAGAGATATTAATGGAAAAATCCATACAGTATATGAAAAACATTAATTTTATAATAGTGCGTTCAATGTGGACTATAATTTATCTAATGCCCAATATCGACAGCCCGTGGACTGATATTAGAGTTAATCTAAATCGTGAGATCTGGGATAACATCTTGATTAACATCAGGATAAATATTAAATCTTTAAACCCCTTATGAAATTTATCGGCGATCACATTGATAACAACACCCATCATAATATCAGACTTGTCATTAGTACCAATATATGGTATAAGACCATATATAATGTCTATAATAAAACAAGAGGCCACATGTACGATACCTTGTGGGATAATACCCATGTCTTCTGGTCCACGGCTAGGATAAATACCCGTAAAATTATTATATGAGAAGAGCTAAACTGGCTATCGCTGCTATTATCAGTAACAATATCAAGCGTAATGAGAGAGGTAAATTGGCCCTTAACCTGTGGGAGATCATTTATGTTAGTATTAGAGATACTCGGTTTAGTATTTCTGTTAATCTGAGGAATGATATCGAAACCAAAATACCAGTATGAGAAATATTAACAGTTATATTACAGATAGAGTACATCTTGACATTAGGATAGTTATTAGAAGCAATATATGGAATATCGCATATATTGATCAGTATCATAAGATCATATTCAATATCTTTAATATCTTGACGAATAACATTGACCCCATTAATACTCGTATTTTATGAAACTTATTAATATCAAATTTGAAATGATCAAGACCAATATAAATCGTGGTCTTGAAACAAATAGACCCATTGGAAATGATCTGTGGCTTAAGGCGTGGCTTGGTATCAGGTGCGAAATTGACATTAATATCAATACTATCGAGACTAATATCTATTTAAACATAATAGTATAAAAAATGAATGATATCAATACTAAACTGTGGTATAGCATCCATAATAACTTCAAGAACAAGGCTTGGGATACGATTCATAGTACAATTAGTGGGAAAATTAGTAATAAGGTGAGCGATAAAACACATAATGACATCTTGTATTCCATCAATGGTGAAATGAGGCGTAATTTAGTGCTAAACATTATTATGAAAAATATTAATAGCTATGAATAATGTACGCGGTAAAATAGAAACTTATATTGTGTTTAATATTTGTGATCTTATTAGAACTAATATCTATTATAGCTCTACCAAGCGGGATACCAATACGTGGTATACCAATATGTGGTATGGACTAAATATGTTCGTGTATACCATAATTAAAAATGTGACTATTGATAATATCAATGATAACATCTTTAACAATATAATGCAATGATAAATATTCAAGACGAAATCAGAACTAAGATTACCATTAAAATCAATAGTGATATCAAAAGTGCCGTATGTCAGGTCGGTTATGGATGGCATATTGTTCATCAAATAAGTTTTAAAATAGATAATGATATCTTGGCGAACACTTGGAGGCGTATCAAGAATTAATTATACTACTATGATAATTATTCAACTCAATACATATAGAGACACACATTATGCTATATGTTATAATATTAATAAAAATCTCAACTTAACGACATCCATATATCATCATATATGGAGTAAAATTAGAATTAATATTAATGATAATGTTGATAAAACTAATATTGATATTAATAATATGGCCTTATGAAATGTACTCAACTCAATATCTGGATTCACATCGCTAACGATATAAATGGTGTTAAACTTAGAGCGAACATAAATCTTGCAGCCAACATTAGTGTCAACATTGATAGACATAGACATCTTTACGATAATAACATCAAAATAAGAAATACCATTAACTATATCTATAATCNNCTATAATAAAATATACGATGAAATTAGCAACATCAACTATCCAGTTACATGAAAAACATCCAGCTTGGTATCAGGATTTATATGACTAAAAATTGTAGAGGCGTCATTAGTAACGATATCTGGGAACTTATCGATTATGATGTATATATTGCCATTACGAATATTTACACTACCTTGTGGATCGATTTAAGTGGTGTATATGATGAGATTGAAAGAAACGCCCGTTAATAAGAATGTAATGACCAAAATTAGCTGTAGTTTAGAAAATACGAGAACAACCATTACTAGAGAAATACACCGTTTCTGCAGATATAATGTTCTTTTAAGCACCAAGATTATGAGACAAGGATTAAACCAAGAAATATATCCAGTGTACCGTGATATTAAGGTTAATCAAGTAGCCCTAATAATTAAAAACATATGAGAATAATTAATAATATTAGTAATTCTATTAACGATGATATCAGGAAGGCTATCAGCAAAGCTATCAGGAATAAATTGTACTTTAATGACCAGATTGATATCTTTCCTAGCCCTAGAGTTAAATTGTATCACTTTTTGAGAAATATACTTGAAAATATCCCAGAGCTTATCAGGGATAACTTAAGTACGGCATTGACTAATACTGCAAGCGAATTATTTGTCGTCATCAGAGATGAATTACAAGTTATAGAATTATGAACAATATTAATCTTACTATCAGAAATGAAGTTACCAGTAAAATTACTGCTGTAATAAGGTGTAAAAAACATAATAATATGTGGGGTATTATTGAACGTATTACTGATAACATAGACCAAAACATCACTAGTGCAGTATGGGATAATATCAGAAACCCCCTCAATTATATCGAAATCAACATTATAGGGCAAGAGGTCAAAAATAATTTAACCTTATGACAAATATCCAACATCGATTCAATTCCAACATCCAAAGCAATCTGAAAATGAAGATTGACGCTAAAATATCGCAAATCATTAATGGTGATACGTATTTTAATACCAAATATAATATTAGCACTATTTTATGGGATATTATATCTATGTTTGTGCTTGATATTAATGCCAATACAGAATTATGAAATTAATTGAAAAAAATACATTCAAATCTAACATCCGTTTCGCAGTTCGTTTTGAAATATCTGATAAGATGGATACTTATCCCAACTTTGAAACAAATTATTCTAATCGTTTTATACAGGGTGATAATATGATATGGGCTAATATAGAGTTTGATATCAAAATGGGTGTCTATGATACAATCAATGAAATAATCAATGAAATAATTTCATATGTATAATATTTCTGGTCACATATATGATAATGCCCATAGTATGAGAGCTGAAATTATAAACTCTATTATAAAAAATATTAATGCTACATTATATGTTAGAATAAACCGTGGTATTGACGAGCCTCTTCTTATATTAAAAAACTCTATAATATGGGATATTATGGAAAATTTAAACTTATGAACGGTGAGTTGATTTATTATACCATTGCAAATAATATCAGGGGAAACATCGATCCTACCATATGGAATAAAATATGGGCTGATCTTGGAATTAGTAACTTATGACAAATATACATACAGATATCACTAATATTGTCTGTGACTCCATCAGACTTGTAGGGCAAAGGTCTATCAATAATAAGGTTAACTATACATTGTATCGTAAAACAATCCGTGATATTAACAGCCCTCTTTTTATATTAAGAGACATATACTGGGGTGACCTAGCGTTATTTATAGAAACTAATACCCAGTTTCGTAAAGGCTCATAATACCATGATTGAAATAACCCAAAATATCAATAAAATGTTCCATAACCCCATCAGGAGTATGATTAATACCAGAATGTGGTATGCAATATCAGATACCTTGTATTTTAAAACGAAAATTATCCAGAACGAATTGCAGGGCAATATCAATACTGTATTGACTGAACATAACTTTAGAACATATATTGTTGATCTTAGATGATATCCAAAATATGAAAAATATCAACGATAATATTTCCATGAGCATCGGCGATAGACTTAACTTTAATATCAATGAAGCTATCATAGATAATCTTAGTAGTCTTGTTAGTAATGATCTCAACAATAGAATCAGAGGTATCATATGGACTAATATCCGTCGCCCCACCAACCAAGAGATTTGGATACACATCAATGCCAATATCACTATCAATACTAACGTACCTCTATGAAAAATATCAGATTAACACTACATAATACCATCAGATATAACATGCGCAATAATATTAAAGATGATATTTTCGAGAACATTAATTACTTTATCATATATCAAGTCAGCAATAATATAAGTGGTTTTGCAAACGATGTATTTATCACTATCGGAGGTAATACCAAAATGTTCATTAGACCATCAAATAAGACCATTATAGTACCTTAAATACCCAAGACTAATATTCCAGTGGGTATATTAATAACCCCTTAAAACGCATCCTAATAGCTCATTATATAACATTATTATTATATATGTTAGTTCTGATGTTACGGTAGGCAACCAAATAGATACTATTTCTGATATTGATACTGTTACCATTCCATAAGTTAACAGGCCAATAATCTTGAAGATAAGGCCAGATGTTATCGTTAATAGTTATTTTGATATAATCGATATTAGCGTCGATTCTTTTATCTATAAGTTTCATTATTCCAGAGATTAAATTAAGTATCCCATAGAGTGCTGTTAATACTAGTATTAACAGCACTCCACACTTCATTGATAATAATAAGGTTAATAATATCGACCTTATTTTTGAATGGAGTTTTACGGATATTTTCACCGATTCTATTTGCAATTTCAAAAAAGACCCTAGTATCTATACGTTTCATGTTATAATTTTGTATTAGTCAAGATATTATCATGCACTTCATCAATAAGATCCAGATTAATTTTTTTTAGTGATTTCAAGCCAATGCCAATCTTGAATCCAGACAGCAGTCAAGATACTATTTCTGATCCTTTTGTCGATATTTTTCATTTAGGCAGTTTTGAGTTTAATTGAATATTATTTCTAAATTGCCATGTAACTCTGGCGAGAGTCATCCTGACATTATTATAGGTATTCAGCCAGATATTGAGACTGGTGTTAGAATCGATAGTTTCGCTCACCTCAATATTGATGTTATACCTTATATTATCATGGATTATTATGCGGATAGGTATCATATAATAATATATTATTTTCAATTTCTACATATATGTTATCCCAGATAGCGTTATTAAGATTAATTCTGAGAATGTTGATGTTGATATCTGGTTTAAACGTAGAATAGATAATATCAGAGATAAGATTAGTTAAATTCTTGGCAGAGAACTCTTGTGTTTCACTATTAATATTTTTCATTACGCTAGGTTTAACCTTAGTTTATGTTCGATGGAATCATTGATATTCTAGCCAACAGTAATGTATATACGTTTCATATAATAGATATATTATCTTCGATCATACAATAAACATTATTGTTTATATTAGTATTAATATCTTTCCTGATATTAGGNNTAAATTAACCAGTGTCTATTGATTATACTACTGATTGGAGCATTGATTTTAGGGTCAATGCTCTGGCTGATGGGAGTGGTTATATCCTTCATTTGTTGATAATATTATTTCTGATTTCATTATAGGTATTAACCCATATTCTAGGACCGATACTAGCATATACATGCGTCCATGAAACATCCCAGACAGTATTAGCGATCTCATTAAGGATAAAGACATGGGTTTTTTTACCAGTATTTCTGGTGATTCTTTTGTCTATAAGTTTCATGCTTATCTTTTAATATATATAAACATAATTATTTTTGATTTCACTAAGCACTCTACTTACTGTATCAGTACTACTAAAATTAGTATTAACCTTATTCCTCGTGTTGCTTAAAGTGTTTTTAAGAATAATAGAATATATATGATTATTAATACTGCTAAAATTACGACTAATGGTATTATTAACAAGTTTCATAATATGGATTTCATAATGTTAAAGGCATTATCTTCAATTTCTCTATATATGTTAGCCCAGATAGCATTATCAAGATTACGTTTGATTTCTGTATTATGTTTAAGATTATCATTATAGATAATTTCTTCGATATGGTTATCGATATAAGCGCCACAGGAATCGCTTATATAATTATTGACTATTCTCATTGGTTAGATTTATCATCAAAAATTCACTCCTGATAATATCCCTAATATCCCCTAATACCCCACCAGATGTTATTATCGATAATATTCCTGATATCCTTGATATCGGCACTAGTCCAAAGAATGATGTTAGGTTCATTTTTTTCAATTATTTTGATGTCATTGTAGATTTTCTTCTCAATGTTAACCCGAATCCTCTTATTGGTATTTGTTTGAATATTTATCATTGATTAGGCATATTTTCTTTGATGGGGTTATATATATTACCCCATATATCGGCATCAGTAACACCCTTTATTTTAGTTCTGATGTCAGCCCATATGTGATTATGTATCTTTCTTGCTATGACTTTATAAATTTTTTCATCATATATAGCAAAAATGATAGTGTCTATATTTTTCATGTTTAATAGTTTTACAATTGGCGAACACGCATATTATTCCACACGGTAATATAGCTCCTATTTATATCAAACCTTATACTTCCCCTGATCTCCTCTATGAGTTTAAATCTGATATCATCCCCAATGCTATTATTGATATACTTTAGGATTTCATGGTGGATGCTGTGGGTGAAGGTTAGATGAGGTGGAAGTCGTGGTATTATAATTTTCATAATCCTATGGCTTAAAATTAGTTATTACAATAGGTCTGACAGTAGAGCTAATTACACTATTAATATTATGATATATTTCATAATATATATTACCATTGATCTTAGCCCTGATGACATCTTGAATAACAGAATTCGTATAACCGACATTATTGCCGATAGTAATAATAAGTTTCATTTTAATAGTTTTAATGTACACTTTTGTGTACATGGTGAAGCCTAATATTTGTTCGAGCATAATGATTCCACACTTCGAAATAGATTTCAGAAACATTGTCGCCGATGGCAACCCTGATACCATCCCTGAAGGAAAAGCTGGTCTGACCTCCAATGGTATTGTATATGATATTCATCATATCACAGTCCAGCTTATAGGTAATTTCACCTTGAATCATTTTCATAGATTATTGGGCATTACAATTTGACCGACAGCAAAGTTAATCACATCTTTGATATCACGATTGAGATTAATACGTATAGGTAGGTATGTGTTACGCCTAATGGTATATAAAATATCACTAGCGCAGAAATTAATATTAATGTCGATAGTATTAATAAGTTTCACCTAAATAGGTTTTCATAATGATTCCACAATTCATTGTATATATCAGAAACATCATGGCTGATACCAGTCCTGACTCTATCCTCAAGATTAAGGTCAAAGTTATATCTAATGATATAGTGGATATTTTCTAAAGTATTTTGGTAGATACTATTGTTAATTTCACTTTGAATTATTATCATAGATTATTGGATAAAATTAGTTATTACAATAGGTGTGACAGTTGAGCTAATTATACGTTTAGTATCTTTAACTATTTTACCGTAGATAGTATGATGGATATTAGCTCTGATAAGGGCTTCAATAATACCACCATTATATTCGATATTTTTGCCAATAGTTTTAATACGTTTCATTTTATTTAGTTTCATTTTAATAGTTTTAATGTACACAATTGTGTACATGGGTTAGAATCTAGGGCTGTAGATTGTATTCTCCTTGATAGCTGCATAGAGATTAGCATAGGAATCATCCCAGATGTCTTCATTGATAATTTCAAGATCAATATTAGTGTGGATGGCTTGATAGATAGTAGACAAAACATTACCAACACTTTGATGTATTTCACTATTAATATTAGTCATTAGCAGAAAGGTTTAGATTAGTTCTGATAGGATCATGTATGCCTCTTGCAATATTATCATTTAGATTAGTAAGCATTTCAGGAAATAGCATTACACATGGGTCCATAATATCACGGATACGCAAATATATGCCTTGGTTTAAATAAGGCCATATAAAGTCTGAGATATTACTGCTAATTATTACCATTTATATTAATCATTAGTGTGGAGGTTTAGATTAGCGTTGATACTGACATGTACACCTACTGCAATAGTGGCACCTAGAGTTGTCTGAATGGTAATGAACGACCCCAAAAGGTCACTCATATTACGTATAATTATAATATATATATTCTGGTCTAAATTAAACCACATATATTCATTTATATTAGTAGTAATTATTTTCATTTATATTACTTATATTACTCCTGATAATATCCCTAATATCCCTAGCATTCTGAGTGCCTTCCCAAACCTTACTATTGACATTAAGAGCAAGATAAGTCCACACTGTAATATCACAGGTATTCTTTATTTTTTCAGCAACTAGCTGCATATTATTACGGATAAAGTAGCCGATACTAGTATGCACATTTTTCATAGGTTTATATTTCTCCTTATGATAGACTTAGTATCATTGATGTTATTATAAACGAAAAAACCGATTTTAATGCTTATATTAACCCATACGTTATCCTTAATATTGGCCATTACAGTAGCACTAATATCAGTCTTACACTTAGTGTATATTTTAGCGCCGATATTATAATTTATAGTCTCCATAAGTTTATATTATAACTGATATTAACTTTGACAGTCATAATTTCCTTCGAAAGATCAGTAATGATCTTTGGAAGCTGTATATTAATACCACATGCAATTTTATCACGTGCAATTATAGACCTAATATTATTATTAATACCTTTGGAAATACCAAAGAAATTAATAATAATATTATAATTGAAAAATACAGTATTAATTTCTTTCATAACTTATTCAAGTTGAGGCTTAAGACTTCAAAGGTAATATAATTTTAAGACTTTAAAGATTTTTAATAATAAATTTGTTGGTATCAAATATAGTATTATCTTTGCTGTCTAAATAATAAGACAATGTATAAAAGGACTACGTTATTAACGACTAACAATTTCAAAACTTTAAAAGGTGAAAAGTTCAAGGACGCTACTGGGAAGCCGTATAAGACGTACATATTATATATGAGCCCTTACACTCAAAACTCTAAGGGTATCAATTTATGTCCTCATGCTAGTGCTGGTTGTGCCGCAAGCTGTTTATTTAACTCAGGCTTCGGCGGCATGTATAAGAAGGTGGCTAATGCAAGAATCAATAAAAGTGAATGGTATCTTCAGGACAGGGATACCTTTATGGTTCAATTGGATAAAGAAGTAGGTGCTGCAATCAAAAGGCATCCTGAATACAATGTAGTTTTCAGATTAAACGGGACAACTGATATCCGTTGGGAAAAGATTAAGATCAGGGATAATAAGAATATCTTTGAATTGTATCCTAGAAATACCTTTTATGATTACACAAAAAATAATCATCGTTTAAATATTCAATTACCGTCGAATTATCATCTTACGTTTAGCAGATCGGAGAATAACGATGCCACTGCTATGAAACTATTGTCAGAAGGTCATAATGTAGCCATAGTGTTTGGCGAAACACCTTCTACATATATGGGGTATGAGGTTGTAAATGGTGACTTATCTGATTTGAGGTTTGCCGATAAGAAAGGGGTGGTTGTAGGGTTGAAGTACAAGTTTGCAACGGGTAAAAATGCCGATAATAAGACGGCTTTTGTAAGCGGGTTCGCAATTTAAAATTAAATTTGGTTGGTATTAAAAATACTTTTATCTTTGACTTCTAAAAGAACGTATATGAAAATTTCAATTAAGTCAGAACCATACATAAAGTGCCCTAAACCAAAATTGACAAAAAAAATGTTCGATTGGTTCTGGACAACATTATGGAGTTTAAGATTGGAACAATACACTGATGCTATTGAAACTATTGATATACGTTTAAACTCAGCCTTGGAATTTACCCCAGTGCATTTCTATATTACGATAAATGGGGTTCACAAATTTCATAAAGAATGGGATAGACGGGAGGGAAAATTTTTCGAAAATGAAACAAGACAAAAAGCATTTAAGAAAACAATGTTTCGTGTTTGGAAAATGTAAATAGTACTATATTAACCGTATTAAATAATAAAACTAATTGAAATGGATATGAATAAAAGATTAGAATTACTTTCATGGGTTTCTAATCGCAGATTACAACAAACAGAAATGTTATTCGAACTATGTGATAATGATTTTGATAAACTTCTTTTGCTTGAATCAAAATTAAAAAGACGGTTCTTTTTTGCTCCTGACACCCCTAGTACTAAAGAAAATGTTGAAAAAATATTAGATCCAAATTATAAACCTTAAGTATGAACCTCTTCGAACTTAACCCAAACTTGTTAACTCCTGAGCAAAAGGAGATCCTATCCAATCAATTAGATATGCTTATAAAGAAGTATGATAGCTTTGCATATAAAAGTATAAGCGGCAAGCATATAGATAGTTATAGTTATTTCTATGGGGTTGCGGATGGTTTAAACCATGCATTTAAGTTAATCAATGCTAGTGAAGATGATTATTTAACCGTGGAAGAATAATTTGGTTGGTATTAAAAATAGTATTATCTTTGACTTCTAAACAATAATGTTATGGAAAATAAATTGAAGTGCTACCCAGTAATGTTGCCTACAAAGCAATCCCATTTGGCAATAATTCCTAGTGAAAATAGGTTTGCAACCTACAATCCTGAATTCTCAATCTATGAAGAGTGTGGTGATGAATATAAACCTCAGCATTTGTATTTCGTTTCTTATGAAAATACCACGTTAGGAGATACGGTACTATTTCCTCAAACTGCTGATGATATAGATAAACCTAACGGTGTTGGTAGGATTATTAAGGAAAAAACTGACCATGTTTGGGAGATACAAATAGAAGGTATTTCATCGGAAATACCTGTACCAAAAAGTTATTGCCGTAGGATAGAGGCAACTAGAGATCCTTTATCAATGGTGGCCTCAATACCCGAGGATTGGATTATGAAAGAATATGTCCCTAATAAAGGTAAGATTAAGGAGGTGTATATTCAAGCGACAAGTGATGGTTGTCCTGCTATCAATAATGAGTTTCGCAATGAAGTGATAATCCTTTCTAGCGTTAAGTTAAAGGATACTTGGAATAGAGAGGAGTTTAAAAAAGAACTCGGAAACCTTTGGGATCTAGGAAATTTTCAGGAAGGTGACGATGATTTCGAAGATTATTTCAATAGATATTATTAAAGCTATGGATACAGTAACTCTAATGGTAGGTGATGAATTCACTAACGTTCACATGCGAGAATATGTGTGTACTATTTGTTGGATCTTTAGGGATGAGAATAGATTGGTTGTAGGCTTAAAAGGAGAGACTGAATTCATCGAAACTGATTGGAATCTTCAGCATACGATATGGGCTTTTGAAAGGGGTGAATACCAACTTATCAAAAAATAAAGTTATGATAAACGCAAAAACATTGTTTGATACCAGAATATCCGATTTTATTTATCAATTAACTTGGACTGATAAAATTAAGAAAATTAATATAATTGCTATCCAGCCCATATTAGGTACTCATATAGGTATGACCGTCAAAGATTCTGGTTTGCTTATCTTCAAAAATACGGATTATAAAATCCAGAAAGGAAACGACTGGTTTTATATAGGCCCAGCAAAATTGTTTTCTGACTTAACAAATTTGGACACCCACCCACGTTATAAATATTTGAATGAGCAAATATTATACTGGAAAAAAGAAATGACTGCTGCGATGGCTGAATTGGATAGCATGCTATCCTTGCGAGAAACTTGTTGCGACGACTTAGAAGTTGATATCACTGATTATAAGGAAAAGCTCGGAAAATTCTATAAGGAAAATAAATCGTATCCTTATCAAAAATAGTGATATCTTTGTATTCAATTAAACAAAAACATAAATATATGTCAAAGGAATTAACAATCGAACAGCATACTAGCGAACTATTGGTTAAGCATGGCTTAAACTTCCATATCGCGAAAGAGCCATTGGTAAGCAAAAGTCAGGAAGGTGAATATTTCATTTCCCCATATTACGGCCTGCGTAATACGAAAACCAATGAGGTTATTAACTCAGTTAAGAGTGGTTACACTGTCAGCCAAAATAAAGAGGTTGTCGAAATGGTCCTGCAAGGTATGGCTAAGTTTGGAAAAGACCTCAAAGTTACCAAGGCTGGTAGCATTAACGGTGGCCGAAGGATATTCTTCCAATTAGAGATCCTTGGGAAGGCTAAGGTTGGCACCGATACCATTACAAGGTATGTTACCCTATTGGATAGCAATGATGGCAGCACGGGCTTAAGCGTAGGCATTGGTGATACCGTAGCACATTGCAGCAACCAATTTTTCAGGTTCTACAAGGGCAGCAACGCTAAATTCAGACACACTGCCACAATTACGGCAAAAATTGCCACAATCCCAAACCTTATTGAATTAGCATTGGATGAAAGCTTGAAACAAATAAAGATCTATAACGCCTTCGAAAGCACTCCACTAACCAAACATCTGGCCGATAAAATGGTTAAGGAGATTTTGGGATACGATAGGGTATTAACCAGTATCGAAGATAGGGCTAAGTTAACCAATCGTAGCGTTAAGCTAATGGACGATCTTTACGAAGCCATTGAAAAGGAATGCAGTATTGTGGGGAAAAATAAGTGGGGTTTGTTCAATGGGTTGACAAGGTTCACAACCCATGAAACCAAGGAATACAAACATGAAAATGGAAGGGAAGAAAGTATGCTGATTGGCAGGAACTACAAAAAAGCCATGACAGGGTTTAACTTCCTTTATACTAATTAAAGAAATGTAAGTAAAGGCGAAATGTGGGTTCGAATCCTAGACCCTTAAATGGGGTGGTCTAAAATTCATTTATTGATAGAGAAAGACGCGTTTTTGCTTATTAAAATTAAGTTTGGTTGGCATTTAAAATAGTATTATCTTTACACCATGACACACAAAATAGCAGAATCCAACGGCACTTTGACTATAAGAATCACATTAACCGATGGCAACCAATATATGATACGTGCAAATGATAGTGAATCACTCATCGAGGTTAGGACGGTTGACGGATCAATGGTAATACTACCCAGTGTATCAAACGAAATTAAGATAAAAACTAACAAATAAAACTTATTATATGACACACGCACAAGCAATGCAAAGTTTTAAAGCCTTAATGCTGGTTGACCAATATGAGAGGCCAATCCCTTTTAAGAACTTCAAAAATATTTCCAGCATCCATAGATATGGAAACAAATATAAGGTATTATATGTCGGCCATCCTAAAAAGAATCTATGGGGATTCTTTCTGATATGGGACAATGATATGGGATTCAGTAAAGAAGCTTATAAGGTGTTTGTAAAGACTGTAGCAGGGGATATGAGCTTTATCGAAGATAAAGAGTTACAACATGGCAACGCTGGTATCCCTATTTCCTATGGGGATCTAAGAACTACCTACCCTAAAAAACAAGGAATATGAAAGATAATAGCAATTTGCAAATTGTTAAACGACTGCTTGAATTGTCTAAAAACCAGTTGGATTATAGTACTTTCCCAAAACCTTTTAAGGAAGAATATATTTGGCTATCAAACCTTTTGAATGATGCCCTAAGCGTAGCACGAAAAGAATTTAGCGAAGCCTTTCAAAAGGCCGTTGGAGACTATAAAGGTAGCCTTGCTGAAGGTAAAGGCTATGGCTGGTTCCATAATTCAGAAAATCTTGTCTGGAAACAAACTAAGGTAAAGCAGATTCAATACGCTATCTATGGGGATGAAATAGGAGAAATAAAATTCAATGAGGAGTTAGGTAATGCAGCATATAAGGATCTCATTATGCAAATAGATAGAACTGTTCTTATGACAGAAAAAGAATTGAAGCTGCATAATAAAGAAATGAGTGTAGTAATGAAAAAAATCATAGATGAAATATTAAAGGAAGAGAAAAACAAGTAATATGAACGTAATATTTCGCACCAATCTTGACCAATATAGACAAGTGGAATGGCCTAGCATAGACTATAAGCCAGCGATAGGCGAAACAGTAAGTGTCCATCCTAGATCAAAAAATTGGTGTAATAATCTTAGGATACCTACCCAATTAGAAATAGTTGGCGTTTCGCATCATTCGAATGGTTGCTATGTGGAATTATGGTATAGTAGCATAGATATTAAAAGAGCAGAAATGTCCAATACTATGAAAGATTTAATGGGGCAATAAAACAAGGAATATGAAAATAGCGATTATTTCAAGCCGTGAACAGGAGATATATAATTCAGGTGATTTTGATAGTAACTCATTATTCATTCCATATCATATAACTGAATGGACGGAAGTATCAGATAATGAGTATAATATGTTGGTTGAAGCCACAAATACTACTTTGGCAGTCTATCAAGGCCGTTATAGCATCATTCATTTTCCACCACAAAAGGAAACGATTGCCGAGCTTATTGCAATGGCAAAAGAGAAAAGAGATGCACTGATTAAAGAAAAGGCGAAACAAGCTGCTAATGAGGCTGAAAGGGCTGAAAATTATCGAAAGAAGAAAGAACTGAAAACAATAGCGGAGAAAGAGAGATTATTCGAGCAACTAAAAAAAGAACTAAAAAAATAATCTTATGCGACGCTATAGAATCGTAAAAATAGAAAACGGATTCAGAAATAAATACGTGGTAGAAAGACGTTATAAAATTCTTTGGATCTATCCTATTTGGCTTGAAATGATAACATGTGATAGAATGGAGTGGGTAGAAGATTATGTTAAAACCCTTAAACGCCCAGTTGTACGCACTGTAGTTAATATTGACTAAAATAAATAACCATGAAACGATATCGAATAGTTGAAACAATAAACGGTTATAAGCATGACTTTCAAGCGCAAGAAACTCGAAAGATTTTTTTCTTTTTTAATGTGTGGCATACCTTTGCCTTTTGTGTCACAATGGAAGCTGCGATTGAACATATTGATAAAGCTATGCTCCCTGAAAAGGTTACTGTGCATAAGATTAATTGAGTATGAAAATTATTAGTGATAATATTACTATTAAGGTCTGGATTGGGTTCAATGGTTGCTGGTGAATTAGCCCTCAGATTAAAACCTTGGTTAACCAATAATAACGTTAAGTAAAGCATAAATATATGAGATACATTTTAGTTATCCTGACTTTTTTGGCAAGCTTTTATTTCTCCTTTTCGCTGGTTAATCATGTAATTCATAGCCTTGCGGCTGGAATCATAGAGCCTGATCTTCATGCCTTAACTATTATAGTCTTATGGCTGTTCGGATTTACCACGGTCTTAGGCGCTAGTATTATCATTGGCCTGTTAATTAGCGCTGGTATTATTGTCTTATTTGAACAGAAAACCCCCAAGATTAGATACCCCCAAAAAAATAGACCCTACCGAAAATAATATGAAAAAACCCAAAGAAAAGATCCTATCATGGAGAGTTAACACAACTGCCCTATTCAGAGAGATTGTTGAAGGTAGCACTAAAAACGAGACTGAAGTATTTAGACAGCCCTTAAGGATACTATCCAGCGTACTGGGTGAAGTAGCCTTCCGCGCATTAGAACTCAATGATCCAAAGCTAAATGCCCTTATGTGCCGCCTCGCATTGTATGAAGAAAGTGATCCATATAGCCCTGAATATGATGAGAAAGCAACCGATAAAGCAATCAATTCAGTTTATAATAAAAAGGTATGAAACATTCTACCAATACTAACGATAAAATCAATTTTAATATCTGGAATATCTGGCATAATATTGATACCATTATCAATAGTAACATTCGTAATATTATAAGCCGTAATATCAGTAATAATATCCATCGTAATATCAAAAATAACACCTCGTTGAAAAAAAAGACTATGAAACATATTAATATTTATATTGATGCTAACACCCATACTAATATTAGAGCTAAAATCAATAGGAATATTAGACTTAAAATCAGTAGAAAAATATATAAAAATATCTATGGTGAAATCTGTGATCCCAACTATAGAAGCATAGATAATAATA
Organism: Methanobacterium sp.; assembly: GCA_003151535.1. Classification (GTDB taxonomy): domain Archaea; phylum Methanobacteriota; class Methanobacteria; order Methanobacteriales; family Methanobacteriaceae; genus Methanobacterium_B. The sequence continues at coordinate 84,366 of PLXT01000052.1, read as the reverse complement.
TCTTTAGAGATACCTATATTAATATCTTTAGTAATACCTATATTAATATCTTTAGTAATATCAGTAATAGTATCAGGGAAACAAGTAGAATTACGACAGGGATAATAATGAAAATAAAAGGCTATTAGGATAATTAGTAATAAAACCCCATGAAAAATATCAGGGCTAATCTCAGGGATAAGATCGATACCAATATCAATGATACAATTCATAATATTATAAGGTATAATGTCAGGAGTAATATCTTAAATAATACCATAATTAGTATCAGAGATAACATCTTTCTTAGACTGAAGAGAAACGTATTTACTAACGTATGGACTAACGTAGTTATAAAGATCAGGTCTAATAAAAACCCATGAAAAATATTGATAGCGATATCTATAATAAAATTAAAGTTAATATTCATATTCGTATCTATAATAAGATCAAAAATACTATAGGTGGCGCTGCCTTTTATTATAGAGGTAACGATGTCATTAATAATATCCATCGTAATATCAAAAATAACACCTCGTTGAAAAAAAAGACTATGAAACATATTAATATTTATATTGATGCTAACACCCATACTAATATTAGAGCTAAAATCAATAGGAATATTAGACTTAAAATCAGTAGAAAAATATATGAATATGGTGAAATCTGTGATCCCAACTATAGAAGCATAGATAATAATATCTTTAGAGATACCTATATTAATATCTTTAGTAATACCTATATTAATACCAAAAATAACATTCATAGTAAAATCGAAAGTAAAAAACCATGAAACACAGGACCGATAAAGAAATGCTCTTCTACTTCCTTGAAAGTCGTAACTTCAACCAAGATTCAGGTAAACTAGCATTTGACATGGGATATGATTTGGGCGACTACGCAGGTAATAAACATTTTTATACCATTGCTAGAGAATGCGCTCAGTTGCTTAGAACCAGATTACAAGGAGTATTCGATGAAAATAATAACTTTGCCGCAGAAAGAGCAGTTGACGAATTCGGCCAATTTCATGATGATCCTGAAAAATAAATTTGGAAGATATCAAATATAGTATTATCTTTGAGGTATATTAATTAACAATCTAAAACATATTTTATGGGCACTCGTAGTTTAACCACATTTATCGATCAAGCAGATACTAATACCTACGTAAAAAGAAACAAAATTGTAACAATGTATCGTCAGTACGACGGCAATCCAAAAAATCATGGCTTGGAATTAGCCGAATTCCTAGCCAGCGGCAAAATGGTAAATGGTTTTGGCAGTGATACGGAGGAACGCTTATTTAATGGAATGGGTTGCTTGGCCGCACAAGCCATAAGCCATTTCAAAGGAAACAAAGTTGGTGGAATCTATCTGTACCGTGGCGGAACTATCAATGTTGACGAAAACTATCGTTACGAAGTATTAAGCAACGGAGAGGGCAAGAACGTAACCTTGCGTTGTTATGAGGTTCACAATAAGGCGAAGCTACTCTTCGAAGGTACACCACATGAGTTCATTAAGATATTTAAAGTAGTTAAAACTCCAATGGCTTAAATAAATAACCACTCTATAAGGAGTGGTTTTTTATGGTACACAATTGTGTACCATAAACTTAAAATAAATTTGGCTGATATCAAATATAGTATTATCTTTGAATTCTAAAACATAAATCATGCAAATATATCGCGTTAAATTAAACGAACCAGAAAATCATAGTAACGCTATTCAAGTTGTTAATGGCTATTTGGGTAAAGAGAAACCCTTCTTATACAAAAGAGAAGATGCACTTGTAGAAGCTTTATGCTATAACGGCAAAATAGAACCCGTAGGTAAAAACTATAGGACAGACGTTCTAAAGTTGATCCAAATACCCCGAAACCAAATAAGCACAGAACTCCTAGAACTCCTGGAATCTGAGGCAACGTTTTATGATACGGATAAAGATTTAAGCGAAAAAATCTATTACGGCAACGTTTTCAATATGATGGACGATGAAACCAAGCCATTCTCCAATGAGATATTGGAAGAATTAGCCGTATTGGATGAAATAAGCACAGATTACCAATATGTTATGCTTATTACCCATTAAAGCAAATATAGAACTTCCCTATTGATAAATAAATTTGTTTATTAGCAAAAATAATACTATCTTTACACCCTAAAACATAAAGTATATGAAAAATGATCTTGTCAGCCTGAAAAAAAGATTTGATAAAATTCTTGTGACCCCTTTGGATATGCCTAAACTACTTCAACATATCGATGCTTTTTATTGCAAATATGATTACATTCGAAAAAGAACTCCAAAGGAACCCCATAAACCAATAATTCCGTACCCATGATAGTTATATATGTTACTTTTTTGTAATATGCCTGTCACGTTTGAATTTTTTAGCGCTTTTTAGAAAAAATGAGCCGCCAGTGTGGAAAAATGGGAAATAATGGGAATTATCCAAGACATAATATGGAAGTACAATCTTGTCTTGCCGTTATACCACAATTTAAGACTAATCTAGGCTATTAAATACAGAAAGCTAAGATTCATAGGCCATTTATTTAAGGAGCCTTAAAATGACGCTAAATAGCTCAGGGTAATAATAGCCTTAGATAAGTATAAACCGCCGTTTGTCCACGGATATCCCGTTTCCAGGAGATAACTCTTGACAAGAGAGGAAGCACGTTGTCAGTCGTTTGGAGTAACTGGCTAGGTCTAACCGATTGTAGATGAATACAACATTTATCCCCTAAAAAGGTAATGGGTCGGGACAGCAACGATTAACCGAAGTTGACTAAGGGGTTAATCATTTTTAACTTAAACATCTACTTATATATTATTCTTAGATAAACCATAAAAAGTTATAAAAAGTTATAAAAAGACTACCTACTACTTAAACTCTTTATTAATATTTCTGTCAGAATTTGGTTGGTATCAAAATTAATATTATCTTTACAATCTAAAACAAAGTATATGAAAATTGAGATTATCTATACATTTTATAGCAGGGGTCAGAAATTTGCTAATTGTGAAATTACTGTAAGTGAGTTTCGGTCTAAGCGTTCTTTATTTGAATTTCTGATAGGCAAGATGGGAAAGTCTGATATGGCTGAATTAGTTAAAATTTCTTGTTGTGTCGAGAATGGGAATTTTGACGTACCTGATTGGTATGACACCATGAATGGTAAGTTTTGGTTGAATGACATTGAAGGGTACAGAAATATGCTGGGTATTAAAAGCAATGTACCGTCTGAGTATGTGGTTACTTGGTTAGGTAGTAATAAAGAAACATTAAAATTAGATTGGTTATAATTTGGTTGGTATCAAAATTAATATTATCTTTGAGGTCTAAAACAAAATACTATGGCAAGTAAGACATTTAAGATTGGTGAGTATGCTCAGGGTGGTATAATCACTGTAATGGTAATGGGCAGTAAGATTACTGTTATTGGCAAGGAATGGGATTTCAGTAAGGGTAGTAAGAGGAGTAGTGATCAGAGTAATGCTAAGGAGTTTACCCGTACTGAGATAAGCGGCAATGATTCGTATAATGAATTATATGACTGTATTAGTAGTTTAAGTACGCATTATTGGGCTAAAGAGATTATCAAGTGGGTATCGAGCAAAACTAAATTAAAACAAAGTATATGGTAAACGAAATAGAGCGACTGGAAGCCGAGCTACCAGAGTTGAAAAAAAAGGTAGCTGAAAATGAGGCTAGACAACGTGAGATTCATACGGCAGCGTATTGTGAAAAACTGGGAATTAAGATGGGAGATACCATTGAATTTATGCATGGTAAAACCCTAACGAAAGGAGTTATTTCTGATTTTCAGTATTTCATTTTTAAGCCTATCAATCCGATAGTCAAACTTTTCAAGGCTAACGGTTACGTGGGTGAAAGGTGCCAGACTGTTTGGAATCCTTATAGTATAAAGGTAATACAATAATTTGGTATAAAATTCATTTGTTATGATAGTAATGATGATGATGATGATGGCAGTAGTAGTCACAGCAATAAGTTATTCGTTCTGGATGGTTATTAAATTATCTAAATTCAGAGAAAAAGCAGTAGTAAAGCTGAATAAGGAGAATAGTGAAGCTGTTAAAAGCTGGATGAATCGTTTCCGAAGGCATGATTCATTATCCAATACTTTCTATTATGAAAAGGACGTGATATCCTTGTTAAAAATTCTAAACCCAGAGATTGATCTTAGGACAGAATAAATACAATAATTTGGAGGTATCGAAAGGTTTTGTTATCTTTGTAATCGCCAATCAATAGTGCATAGAATGTTGTTTTATAAATACGCTATCTGTCACATAGTTTATGAATAAAGCAGGTGGACGGATCACCGACCATATAGGGTAAACACTATATTCATTCTATGCATTTTTTTTATTAATTAGACAAATGAATATTGAATTAGTTTTATTCACCGATTATCTTATACCTGAAGATGGGAAGTATCTTGTAAGGACAACTACATCTTTTGGTAGTGTGAATTATATAGGTGCAAGGTGTACGAGGGTATGGAATGAGAAGCGGCAGCGGTTTGAGACGAGTGTTGACGTTAGCAATCAAATAGTGAGTCATATATCAACGGAGAAGTTATGAAATTGGAATTGAGAGACATTAGGGGATTGCATTTCACATTTAAGGGTGATTTAGCTAATACATTACATTCGAGGCTTCGTGAGGATACAAGGGTTAAGTTTAGTCATACCCTGACTGATGCTTATTATACTATAAGATCAGGGTTTGTTTTTAATGTTGGTGAGCTAGATCTGCATTTATCTGACGGCGACGTTATAAAGATGGTATTAAACTAGTGTATACACAATTGTGTACATAGCCTTACCATTCCCCCAAATAAATCTACATGATAAACATACGATATAATCTTAGGGCAAACGTTTGGAATAATTTCTTGAATAAGGTAAATCAAGAAATTAGTTTTATTTATGAAGCTGACGATGTTCATGTTAGAGATAATATTAGGAACTTTATTCAAGATAGGATACGGGGAGGGCTTGATTGGTATCGATAAGCTAGTTGCAGAAGTTAATAAAGGAATTAATAACTATGCTACCAATGCTGAGTATGCTGGCTACTATGCTGCTAGTGGTGCCCCACATGCTGTAACTGCTGCTGTTCGAGCTGCTTGTGATGCTGAAATTAAAGGAATGGCTTTATATGATTATATTGCTATTAGGAGTAAATACAGTAAGATAACTGCTGATATATGCAGAAAATATTTACCCTTTGAAATATGGAAGATAAAATAATATTTGGTTGGCATTAAAGATAGTATTATCTTTACAATCTAAATTAACTGTTATGCCAATCTTCAATGTTATCAGACTGCATGAATATCATATTGTAAAGATCAGGGCTCATCGATTGAGTTTAAACCCTGAAGATATCACTACGGATTCTTCCAGACACCGATATTCCAATAAGTATATAAAGGAATTGGCTGATTGGAGATTACATATTCGTAGATTAAATAAGCGGAAATCACTTGAATCTATCACGGTAGAGCATATTTATAATCCAATATAGTCTATATGGAAATGGTATTAATTAAAAGGGACAGTGCCGAATGGCAATATATGTGGAACTGGCTGGCTGCTCATCCCCGAAACGTTGGCTTACCTGATCCAATAGTGGCCGCCAATAATGGCGAAGCATGGCAATACGTTGGCTCATTTAAGCAAGACAAGAAAGTGGTGCATGAATTTCGCCATAGAAGTTTCCCACAAGATAATCAGGTACTGTATCTCAAGGTATCTTCAAGCCCCACTTTTTCCGATAAGGATATTCAAAAAACAATTCCCATAAAATAAACTTATGAAAAGGATAATTATTCAAGTAGTTGTATTAGGATTCTTATTTATAGGTTTTTCTGCGCATAATGGGACGTTTAATATATTACGTTGGGATGGCGATACGATAATCGGGTATACAGTATTATCAATTGCCACAATATTGGCTCCAGAGGTAATTGATTATTTAAACGAATGCAATTAAATAAGATGCTATACAATATTGAATTATCAAAAGAGGATCTTATTTCAATGGTACAAGGAACGGTGCCAAATTACTCATTATTTGATCATCCATTGATTAAAACAATTGGATATTACACTGGCGGCTTTGTTGATAAATGGACCTGGATCGGTCCTGCTTTAAAACAGTTGTCAGAAGAAAGCCTAATGACCGTATATAAACTTTGTAAAGAAAGTTGGAAATAATATTTGGTGGAATGCAAATATAATATTATCTTTGTATCCTAAATTAAATGTTATGTTATACACTTTAAAGAACGGCAATATACTTGAAGTATTACAAGATGAATCTAGGGAAGCTGATCCAAGGAAATGGGATAATATGACCCGAATGCTTTGTTTCCATGGCAAATATAAATTGGGCGACCAACACCTGTTTTATCGGCAATCTGATTACAATAGCTGGGAAGCCATGAAAGCGGATATTATAAAGAGGGAAAATCCTGCCGTAATTAAGCCATTATATATGTACGATCATAGTGGTATCAGCATAGGTACAAACAATACCACATACCCCTTTGATTGTCAATGGGACGCTGGGCAGATTGGCTATGTCTTTATAACCAAGGCAGTCCCTTATGTGGAATATAACTGTAAAAGGATAACAGCTAAGATACGTGTAAAACTGGAAGGGATATTGGAGGATGAAGTCAAGCTGTATAACCAATACCTTTCAGGTGATGTGTATGGCTTCATCGAAAAGGATGCTGAAGGGGTTGAGGTAAACTCGTGCTGGGGATTCTATGGCAGTGATCCAAAAGAGAACGGCATGTTGGAGCATTTAAGTTCTGAGATTGGTTATAAAATATTTGGTTAGTAACAAAGATAGTCTTATCTTTGATGTCTAAAGCAAAACATTATGACACAAGAACAACTCCTTAAAGACACTATTGATTATTACAGTGCTAATCCTGCTAAAAGGAGGTGTATTAGTAATAGATCATCGACTTGCTATTATTCTCCCGAGAAGGCTAAGAAGCCACTCAGTGAAGGTTGTGCAATTGGGCGGCATCTGGCACCTAAAACGAAAATTGCATTTGATGCTTTGGCTTCAAGTATGTTTGCTATATCTGCTATATCTGCTATAATGGAGGTTGGTGCTAACAAGGCTATGATGCCAGATTGGATGCAAAAAATGAATCCTGAATTTTTACGTAGGGTTCAGGGCTTGCATGATTGGTCCGAATATTGGGACGTTCAAGGATTAACACGCGATGGAAAAGAACGTGTGAATGATATTATTAATTACTTTAGGTTAAGTATGGATAGATATACCAAATAAATTTGGTTGGTATCAAAATTAATATTATCTTTATATCCTAAAGCAAAACATTATGACACAAGAACAACTTCTTAAAGACACTATTGATTATTACAGTGTTAATCCTGCTAAAAGAAGGTGTGCCAAAATCGGAGGTTGCTATTATTCTCCCGAGAAGGCTAACAAGCCATCAAGCGAAGGTTGTGCTATTGGTAGGCATCTGACGCCTGAGGCGAAAATTGCATTTGATGATTTGGCTTCAAGTGATATAGTTTCTATAATGAACCATGATGATCACAAGGCTATGATGCCAGATTGGATGCAAGAAATGAATCCTGACTTTTTAAACAGTATTCAGAACCTGCATGATGGGCCCAGAAATTGGGATATAAATGGGTTAACAGGACGAGGAAAAGAAATTGTGAATGATATTATTACTGAGTATCAGCTAAATTTGGATAGATATACCATATAAATTTGGTTGTTATCAAATATAGTATTATCTTTACATAATGAGCGACACTAGAAGGAAATATAAAGATCAAACTGGTTTGCCAGATCATTCTAAGAAAAAAGCCAAGGATAAGAAATTCTTTGGGCATACTAGTGGCAGTCATTCTAAAGGAGTAGTTGAAAGGGTTATTGACGAGGATGGAAAGATTTCTTATCGTGAATCAGATAGATCACCGATAAAGGGTGAAGATTTTGTAAAATATGGCTGGCCGCTTGACCTGCGAGGCAAGAAAGCAATCGAAATTAAAAGACAGGAAAACGATAAATAAAGGGTCTAACTCAGGCCCATTGAAACAGCATCCAGAAACTATTAACGGAGTTAAATAAAGAAAATTATGGCAACTATATACTAAATGGGCGTATAAGTTATAATGGATTGAAAAAGAAAGCCGTAGATAATTTCTACGGCTTTTGAGTATCTTTTGGGGCGTTGTCCTCTTTATTTTTTTTTACGACCTTGAATACGTCCGCAAAGGTTCCCTTAACGGCCAGTTTCTGGTCGTAGTTCTTAGACCTCTCCTTTGGATGCTTTTTTTCTTTTGCCATAATACGAATATACGAAAATGGGCAGCAATAATATATGCCCCCTCACTAAGAGGAGACATATGTGCCCTACCCGATTGATGGAACGTGGAATGAGCGGATAGGGTATGTATTGAAGCATCATAAAAGCGAAATGACCACCACAGAAATAGTGGATGTAATTCATGAGCACTATCAGCCAGACTGGGAAAAAAAGAAACTGATGACGAGCGTATCCGCTACAATAAGCGCTGCTCTTGAAACTATATATACCAAAAATGAAAACAAAGTAAGCTTAATATAAAAACCACCTACGCTGGTCGGAAAAACTTAGCAGGTGGTTTTTATGTATCAATTTATGGGGCTACCAGAAAGGGCGGGTGAGACTTAGGACCTTCCCCGCGTGGGTTTGACTCCCACTAGCTCCACCATTTATGTTACAAAGTTACATTATATCTACATAGGATGCAAATAGTTTTGACGGAAAATAATAAAGGACCATGTTAATGGCCCCTTAAAATACTGTATTGCTCATCAGCCAGCGTTTTAGCTGATCCTGTAAAGGAGTTATATAACCGACTGCTCTCATTAGGCAGGACCGGACACGTAACATTGCAATGCACCCACAAAATACGGCTGTATTTCAATACTGGCCGTTATTTTAACAAAGATAGTAAAAATAAATCTATTAAAAAATTAGGTAGATAATGGGCGAAGCTGTATCTTTAAGAGAGTGCATTTTTGCGTACTCAACTATGTGGCTTTCCACTTTAATTTCAGGTTCTTTTGCCAGTTCAAAACTTCTATTCATAGCCAGATAATTTTTGTAGGTTGTCATAATATTTTCTCTCATGTTTTTTGTTTTTGATAGATCAAAGATAAATTGAAAGCAATTTAAAAACAATTATTTTACCTATTATTTTATGAAATGTGGATAACTTTGGGTTAGATAGGTATATAATCACCATTATTTGATTAGTTTAATATAAAGATTGTTTCATAGTTTTAATTTAGGTAATAACCCCGATAGAAATATTGGGGATTATTATTTGGTGAAATGGAAATATAGTATTATATTTGTATTCTAAATTAAACGTTATGAAATTTGTTAAACTCAATCTAAAGACTTCCCGTGATCCGAAGCATGCTATCCAATGGAATATGATTATCGATAACATTGAAGATTTGAAGGCATATCATAACTTAGAAGCCACGTTAAATGCTGAAGCATTTTTAGACTTAGGTAAGACAAAAAGAGCTGGTCATTTGGGCGACGATAATCCCCGAATGTTGGTAATAGATAGCCTATTAAAAATAAAGGCACATAGGCAAGACGGTGAAAAAACATACCCCATTATTGAAGTGGCTAAGTTAACCGACCAAAAGTATTTAAGTATGCTTAGACTTCTGTCAAATGGGGAAACAATTCGGGTGAACAAAGCAGGTGGTTACTGTACGCTGGATGGCTTCCTTGAAACATGGGGCGGCGAAATAATTGAAACCATTGAGAAGGATGATATCGGCTTCCCAATCGATGAGGAGGTTATTAAGTGCGACACTCTTATACTGGAAAACTCATTTAATTTTTACGCTGGGAATGACTTTAAAAAGGAACTGAAAATATTGCTGGGTGAAAAAGTTGGTACTATTGGAGTAATTAATTCATTAAGAACCATCGACAAGGCTTATATAATCAAAGCCTTACTGAATGCCAAAAATGTTTACATATCTACTCAGTTGCTGGATGATAAACAACTGGATGATTTTATGACGCTGTTTAGTAACCTGCCATCAAAAACAGTTTTCCTTCGAATGTTTGGTGATAAAATAGAACAACTGAAGGCCCATCCTTTGTTCGAAGTTAATAACAATATCCATAAAATAGTTTTCTTTAATTGAAAAATAGTCTTATCTTTACATCCTAAAGCAAAACATTATGACACAAGAACAACTCCTTAAAGATACTATTAATTATTACAGTGCTAATCCTGCTAAAAGGAGGTGTGTGAATAAGAAACTTGGTGCTTGCTATTATTCACCCAAACGTGCTTACAAGCCACTCAGCGAAGGTTGTGCAATTGGCAGGCATCTAACGCCTGAGGCGAAAATTGCATTTGATGATTTGGCTTCAAGTGATTCTGATATGACTACTATATCTGCTATAATGGAGGTTGGTGCTAACAAAGCTATGATGCCATCTTGGATGCAAGAAATGCCAGTCGGATTACTAGCGGATATACAACGCTTGCATGACGTAGAAAATCATTGGGACAGCAGTGGATTAACAAAGATAGGAAAAAGAGCCGTAAATTATATCATTAACCGTTATAGTTTAGATATGGCACCACTAGCTGTAGACTAATCTGTACACAAATGTGTACATAAATCCACATTATGACACTGGAAGATAACAAGATCACAAATGGCTGGTATAGCGTTGAAGTTCCTGACCTCAAAGAAGGTGATGTCTTCCTGTATGATGATGAGCAGGATACCGACCAAGGCCATCTGGTAAGGGATATATTCAAGGTTAATGATAATATCATAGTTGAATATATACCTGAATGGACACCAGTACGAAACCCAGGAATGTACCACTACGGTATGAGAAAGATACGTATTAAGCAATAAAAAAGCCCCACATGGGGCTTTATTCATTACAAAAATCATCCTTGTCATTTTTATAGGCTTCCTTCACACCACTACTTTTAAAGATAATAACTATGAGGATAACCATCACGGCAATAACAGCTAAATTCATGAATAGAGCATGTAAAGTCATAATACTAGTTTTAATTGAGCAGCAAAAGTAAGACTATTTATTTAAACTAAAACTTTTTTATTAGTAAAAATAATATTATCTTTGTAGCCTAAATAAATTATTATGCCAAGTTTTCATTTTATATTCCAAATCAGTAAAAAGATTATATTCGAGGTAAATTATTGGGGTTTAAATGAAACTCCTTATTTTTCTACTCAAGCCGCTGAATTTAATCAAAATAGATCAGATTATGTCCAGTGCGGCCAAGCACAGGAAGAACTATTAAAATACGCTTATTTTCAATAATATGAAAACTTTAATTAACTACTATATAATCGATAGACGTAACGGGATAAGCTATGAACCTTGTGTGTGTGGGGAAACTTTCATACTGGCATATCCAAATAGGGCAACGGGTACAGAAGTATTAATTAATACTAGAAAATTGGTTAAAGGATTAACAGAAAAAAGATACCGTTTAATACCTAAAAATTAAATAACATAACATGAAAATTGAAAAGGTAACTACGTTACCAACCCACTATTTTGATATTCATATAATGGACGGCAAACGTGGTTATAGTGTAGCGTTTAAGATGGATGCCGACCAAGTACCTGATAATGAAACAATCCTTCGCGCAGCTATTAAAGCCAATACGATTGATAATGAAGATAGCCGCTATATGGATAGTATAACTCCCATTGACGCGGAGGAATATGCTGAATTATCAAAATAATACTGATTTATCTAAACTATTATTTGGTAGCGTTAAAGATAGTACTATCTTTGTAGTCTAAATTTATAATTTATGGAAGAAAGTACAGAAGTATATTATCAGAAACTTGCCCTAATCGGCAAAGCAGCAGATGCAATAATTCAGGCGGCTGCGGCTAATGGCTTATCTTGGCAAGAAATGATTACGCACCCGATCTTAGCTGGGGCAATTAACCGCAAAGTAAAAGAGGCTACAGAACTAGCCGACACATTATTAAACCCAGTAAATCAAACTACATGAAAAAAATCACTGCAAGGTTTATTAGCACTTGTGCCGAAACTGGTTTAAGGATTGGCAAGGGTGAAGAAATGCTTTATGACTATGACACCAAAAAATGTTATTGCCGATCTTCCCAACAATTCAATAATCAGGATGTTGATAGGAGTACCCGTGATATGGTACAGGCTAACGAAGAAGCCTATTTTGACAACTTAGGAAATTTCCTATAATAACAGCATCTAATATTATAACCCAGTAATGAGCCTTAAAACCCCTTTATAATGAAGGGGTTTTTTATGTCCCAAAAATAATTGTGGATTATCTAAATTATTATTTGGTGGAATCAAATATAGTGTTATCTTTGAGGTCTAAATAATTCTTATTTAATAACAATCTAAATTTAAAATTATGAGCAGCATCAACAACAATCGTATTTTCTTAGGTAAACAATTGCAACAGGATAATATCTATCCCCTTTCAAAAATAGTTGATAGCTTTGAAACGACAGGTTTCAAGTCCAGGAAAGGTCTGGAACGTCTTATAATCTGCGAAGATACCTTAGTTAATGTGGTATCAAACAGGTACGGCCATTTGCCCAACCAACTGTTTTTTGGCAAGGTTGAAGAAAAATTAGACCTGCAAGGGGTACAGTATGTAACCCGTTCGGTTAACAGGAACAATTGTTCCTTTGTCGCTGATTACATACTGAAAGATGAAAATTTTCACATTGACCTGAAAGGGTCCAACGACATTATTACCCCAATGCTGCGTTTTACGAACAGTTATGACGGCACATGCAAAACAAGCGGACATTTTGGTTTTTGGAGGCAAATTTGCTCTAATGGGCTGCATGTGGCTGATTTTAAGTTGAGTTTCGGCTTCAAACATACGGGCAATATTGACGAAATTGTTGTCCCTGAAATCGATCAACTCATCAAACAGTTTATGAATAGTGAATTTCATGAACTTAAACGCAAGTTTGAAGTTTTGGCCGAAACTCCCATAACCGACCTGAAAGGGTTTGTAAAATTCACCTTGGGTGAAACTGGGCTTTTTCAATACGAAAAATCGGACAAAAACCCCGAACCCAGCAAATTGTCCCAGTTTGTTATCGACAAAATATATCAGGAGGCAACTCAATTGCATGTAGTTCCTAACTACTGGTTAGGGTACAACGCGTTTAACGAAGTTTTACATACCGAACTTACCCAGTCTTTCGACATACAGAAAAAAGCAGATGGGAAACTGTTTAACGCGATCTTAGCCGATGCCTTGAATTAGGCAACCCAGTAACGAAAATAAAACCCTTGCATTAACTTGCAAGGGTTTTTTTATGCGATAGAAATGAGGCAAAGTTAATATTAAATTTGGTTCTTATTAAATAAGCTATTATCTTTGTGGTCTAAATTAATCATTATGAAACAAGAAATGTTAGACATTATCGAACGTAAAATTGGAACTTGTAGGGAATTTAATATCGCTGAAACTTATGCTTTATTAAAATCCGAGGGCCCTAGATTTTGGTCTTGGGGTGGCCAAAATTTCAACAACTACAAAAATAAGGCATTCATCTTTAAGGTGAATGGGCATCACCACAAAGGTATCGTTATTATCTTTCTGAATTCTTTGGATCTATATAACGTCTATCTGATAGAAAAGGATGGAACCTTAAAAGAAGAACTTATCGACCTGTATTATGATCGACTTTTCGACGCTATAGACGTTAAGGTGGAAAAAATAGCCGCCTATACCCGATAACCAAAAAGGAGCTTAACAGCTCTTTTTTTTATGCCCTAAAAATAATTGTGGTTTATCCAAACTAATATTTGGCAGGTATCAATTTTACTATTATATTTGTATTCTAAATTAATCATTATGACAAACAAACAAATCAATTCCCTTTTGGTAGCTGTAAAAAAAATCGGTGGAACCTCATTCGTAGGAATTAGGAATTACACCAACAAACAAGGCGAAATTAGCAATTACACCTTTAATGTTGGTATTTCCTATGGAAAAATATTGCAGGATAATTTTACGGCACTGCAAGCCTTAACCCTTGTTGAACTTATTGAACAGCACGGCGAAGAAATCGTAACTATAGCCTACAATGAACTTTATGAATCTCTCCAAAAAAGATTAGAATCTCCTGAAATTAAAGCCGAATTACTGGCAAACGGAGACTCAACTATGATCCGCAGCCAAGCACAAACGGATGCCTACATTAACCTCACCAATGGCCTGAAAATGAAAGCAGAAAACGGCGAAGTGAATTTATACATTTACGGTTTTTGTTTACGGAAAACAATTCTTCAAGGTGTTGAAGGTGAAGTTAAAGCAGCCACAAAAAGCAATCCCAAAACAATTATTAAAAGGGCCATTGAAAAGGCTGCCAACTTCAAAGGTCTTAATTATACCTCGTTTAAGGTGGGCAATATGGCCGAAATTAAACTCAGCGGCATAAGCTATCAATTTTAAAAGAACCTCCCTAATGAGCTTAAAACCCCTTCAAATTTGAAGGGGTTTTTTATTGGCTATAATAAAATAATTTTAGGTTATATCAAAATTAGTATTATTTTTACGTTCTTATTTGTTCTTTGAAATTCATAACTTAAATTAAAAAACATGAAAAAACAGTATCTCATCCGAATTGCAATTGTGGCCGCGCTATTAACTCAGATTAACCATGCCGCCTTCGTTTTCGATAGTATGAGCATTAATCACGATAATCTACTGGATTATATTCTCCCGTATGTTTTCGCCCTGAGCCTTGAACTTTCAATCTACCTTTTTACCTTGTATGGAAAAAAGAAGGTTGCAACTGCTTTTGCCCTTATTTCATTCATGGTTAATATACTGTATTATTGGAAACTCCCAGCCATGAATTTCCAATTTATCGCAATGTTAGCCATATCGGCAATTATCCCATTGACAATCTGGTTTTATTCGGACCTATTGGATACCGACATAAAAAAAGAACAAGCCAGAAAAACCAGACAGGGACGGGTTAAGAAAAAGCAACCTGCTAGGATAAAACTGGTTAAAGAGATACAGGAATCATCTTTCGCAAATTAAAAATTAAACCCCTTAGATTATAAGGGGGTTTTTATACCATTTATATAAACTAATATATTGGTACTATCAAATATATTAGTATCTTTGTGGTCTAAATTAATCATTATGAGTAATAAAACCCTTAGCAGTATTATACTGGTTTGCTTATACTTTGCAGTTGTCTTATTAGCTACTGAAAAGCCCTTTACTATCCCAATGTATATAGGCTATATATTTTGCGCCATAACAGGTGCTTGTGTGGCGTATTGATTAGCATATATAATAAATAATTATTATACTAAGATCTTTAGTATATTCCACGTGGAACCCCTCCCTGCGTCTACCCTCCCTCCCGTTACCCCCCTTCCGAAGGCCCTCCCCGTACCCCTTCAAATGGGGTACACGATACTGTGTCCGAAAATTTTCCAGGAATTTTTGGAGTATTGCTAAGGTGGGTCTTATTTTTTTAAAATTTTTTTTGGGAAAATTTTTGCTAAAATTTTAGCATTAGTGAGCGAAGTAGTAGTTAAGTTCGTATACATCATCTTCCATGGTACCGTGTTTACCCACGAAGTTGCAGGTTACTATGAGTGGTATTTGGTAAGTTTTTCCTTTATTATCAGTAAAGTTAATATTATATTTGTAACGTTTTCCATTAGGCAAGTTGGTGTTACTATCTATGTGTTTAAAATACATAGGTGTATCTTGTAGTTCATAATCCACGCCAAATTCCTGTAGAAGTTTTTCCAATTTTTTAATACCCGCCCAATATTCGTCATGGTATCGGCCTTCTATATTGTTTTTCTTAAGTAATTTATGTAGGTTATTAATAATGCTTTGTTTGCTACCTAATTTAAGGTCATTTTCTGAGATTACGCCTATTTTAAGCATCCAATTTTTAAAACTTTCTTGTGTTATCATGGATATAAATATCTTTATTTATTAAAAATATAATTTTATGGTTAAGATATCGTAATATTTATTATAAAAGGCATGACAGTCATACATGAGTTAGAGGTTCCCATAGAGGTGTATTGCAAATTGCATGGTGTAGGTCGGGCTATCATGGTTATAGATTATGGTTATAATGTTAATACTGTGTGGGTTGTGAGGTTAGGTGGTGGTATTGTGAAGCATTTTTTAAGTAATGATATAAGAATACTAGGCAATCCGATGGATGGTAGTGTGGTGGATATTCCATTGGATTGGGTAAAAAATATTTAGGTATGGGCAGATACAGTTATAAGGCGGCGTTGGGGATATTGAAGGGGTATGCGATATCTGAGGGGTTCAAGAAGATTTCTTTTGATGGGTCGTATTCGTATATAAAGTGGAATTTGCATGATTTGTATAAGCCAGACGTTTTATGTATTGAGGTTGGGAAGGTTGAGGACCAGGTGTATTTGATGTTACATGAGTTGGGTCATCATGAGTTGAGGAAGAATTGGGTACGATTTGAGGAGTGTTTACCAGTGATAGCGTATGCGGAGGAGGTGAAGTTAAATGAGAGGGAGACCAAGTACACTCGAAGGGATTCGTATATTGTTGGTAGTTTGGAGGAGGAGTTTATGGCGTGGAGTGAGGGTTTAAGGTTGGGTAGTCTGATGGGTATACGAATAAATATGCAGCATTGGATTGAGTTAAAGAGTAGGTGTTTAAAGGCTTACATAGTATACTATGCGAATTTGGCAAAGTAGATTGTAATTTTTAAAATGTTTTAGTAGGTTTGTCAAAAGCCTGTATGCAAAGAATCATAGCGGAGTATAAGTCAGAGAATTTTGACAAGTTAATGAAAGTTTATGATAAAGATCCTTTTAAGGCTAGGGTTTTATTTTTAAATGATGCTTTAAAGGTAAGTCAAATGAGGATGATGTTATTTGAGGATGGGCAAGATTTTAGTTTTGTGGTATATGAGAAGAAGTTTGGCATTAGCATTACTAATAGGCGGTATAGTCGAGACAGTATTATTGCCAGTGTGGTATACAAGGCTGGGAAGTTTTACATTATAAACAAGGGCATTATAAAGCAGTTAACGTATAGTAG
This sequence comes from Methanobacterium sp., assembly GCA_003151535.1. GTDB lineage: Archaea > Methanobacteriota > Methanobacteria > Methanobacteriales > Methanobacteriaceae > Methanobacterium_B. Next base: position 67,168 of record PLXT01000052.1, on the reverse strand, counting down.
TTTACGATTTTTTGGGAATACTATAATGTATAATCGTGGGTACAGTGACAATATAGCGTCTGAGATATTAGCGTATTTTACGCAGCGTTTTAGTTGGGTGAGGTTTATTTCGGAGAACAATGTTTTGCATGGGAGGTCATTTAATACTTTTGTTAATAAGAAGTTATACAATTACAATGATGCTGTGAGATATTTTTTCAAGGTTCCTTTACCTGTTGTGAAGGAGATAATCGCTGGTTTAAATGGGTATGGTATAGAGGATAGTGTTGGTGGTATGATTAAGCGATGGGTTGAGCTTCGCAAGGTTTTAATAAATGTGGAGAATTTGACAGCTAATAAGTTTAAGTTTGAGGAGTGGAATGATTTATGTAGGATGGCGAGGACATTGAACAAGAAGATAAATTGTGGTTGGAGTTTAAAGAGGTTAAAGCAGGAGCATGATAAGTGGTCTGGTGAGATAAGTGATATATTATTGGAGTGTGAGGATTTAAGGCAATTGATGGTGAGAGATGTTTATTTAAAGTTTGCGAAGTTTTCTGGTTATGAGGTATTGGTTACGAACAAGCAAATTATGGCGGAGGGCATGACCAAGCGTCATTGTGTGGCAACATATGTTTCGCAGGTGGATTCTGGCAAGTGTGGGATATATCGTGTGCATGGGCATACGATGGAGTTAAAGGTCAAGGATGATGGGTTATATCTTTGTCAGATTAAGGGGTATAAGAATGCGTATGCTCCTTCCGAGATAACTGCTGAGGTATCAGGTAAGTTAGCAGATTTTAATCGTATGGTTATTGAGACTAGCGGAAAATTTACAAGTTTTAGAGATCAATTGTTTGGTATGGGTCTTGAGGAGGACGGTTATGATTCTTCTTTTAATGTAACAAGTTTATCATAAGCTTTATTTTTATAGGTATCCAGAAGTTCCATAATATCGGTACGGCGCAGTATTTTGAAGACGATATTTTCGGTACTAAATTCTCCACCTTTTTCCAAGCCACTTTGGCGCATTTTTTTAATGTGTTCTTTTATTTTGTCTACATCGTGGACTACTTTTTGGTATCTATTTTTATCATAGTTATGTTTTATAATTTTGATTTTATCGAAGATTCTGGAAAGTTTTCTTTTAACCAGTGCTTTGTCGAGTTTAAAGCTAACTGGTTGTGGTTTAAGCACCCATTTATTGTTAGTAACGCTGAATATTGCAGCGGCGCTTAATTTTTCTTTAACGTCTTGTACATACAGTTCTACGTCATGTTTCATTATTTTGATATTGTGTCGTAGGTTGTACATATTTTTTGCGCTATCGAAGAATTTTTTAAGTATATCTTGGTCATCGACTTTTGAGAAATCCACTACGATATGCAGGTCTACGTCACTATATTCGCTCCAATTATAGTTAGCCAAGCTACCCACAAGAATAACATCTTTTATTTTAAGTTCTTTGGGTAATTCCAATCTTTTAAAAAAGTCTTTGGCTATTTTGAGTAGTTTATTTTTTATTTGTGGGTTAAGTTTATCATGGGACCAGAAATCTGGGTTAAGTTGATCTTTGATCATGAAGCTATCTAGGACGTTTTTAGGCACCTTAAGTTCTTGTGGCAGATTATCCATACTTGTTTCATACATTGTCGCTATTTCGTCTATAGGTTGCGTAGGACGTATTACATTGTGTTCTAGTATGGCGTTTTTTATGAATATCATTATGCGTTGTATTATAAATATTTGGTAATTCGCAATAAAATACGTACATTTGTTTTTAAATAAAATACTTGGGTTGTGGAAAAATATAAATATCCGCGTACGCTGCATCTTCCTTGGTCGTTGGGATCTACCAGTGATGACAAATTCATGCATGATACGCGGTGTTTTTCTGGTGAGACCATTATAGTCACCGAGAAGATGGACGGTGAAAATACCTCGATGTATCCGCACACCTTACATGCTAGATCTATGGATTCAAAGCATCATGAGAGCAGAAATTGGAGCAAGGGGTTATGGGGTAATATAAGGAATGAGATCCCCATTGGTTGGAGGATATGTGGCGAGAATTTATATGCTAAGCACAGTTTATTTTACAAAGAGTTACCAACATATTTTATGGTTTTCAGTGTGTGGAATGACATGAATATATGTTTATCTTGGGATGACACGCTTAGCATTTGTGAAATGCTTGGGTTAGCTACGGTTCCTGTTATTGGGCAGTTTGAGTATAATGAAAATGCTTTAAAAACGATGGCATCTGAGTTTGATGTAGAGAATAAGGAGGGGTATGTCATTAGGAATACGCTTGCTTTTCATTATAACAGATTTTCTAAAAACGTGGCCAAGTTTGTAAGAGCTAAGCATATAACGACCAGTGAGCATTGGATGTCACAGAAAATTGTTCCAAATACATTAAAGTGAGTACGAAGCAAGATCATAAGAGGTGGCGAAAGCAATTTAATACGGATTGTTTAGAGCGTGACGGTAACAAGTGTGTTTTTTGCGATGAGACGCAGGAGTTAGATGTGCATCACATAACTGATCGGCATGACATACCAAATGGTGGTTATGTTAAGAAAAACGGCATTACTGTGTGTGGTGAACATCATTTATGTTGTGAGGAGTTTCATATGAATGGCGAATGTAAGCCAGAATTTCATCCTGATGAATTATATATAAAGATTGGTAGCTCATTTAATGGTGCGTATATTGATAGTGAAAATTTAGTATGAGAAACATCTGGAATTATATCGACGGTAATATCGACGGTAATATCTATAACATCTATATTAACATCAGGAGTAATATCCATATTAATATTAAATATAATATTATATTTAATACTTGGGATAATATTGAGAATAATATCCACAGTAATACTTGGAATGATATTAGAACTAATATCGAGCATATTATTAACAGTGAAAATTTAGTATGAGAAACATCTGGAATAATATCCACATTAATATTTTCCGTAATATCCACATTAATATTGACATTAATCTTCAGATTAATATTGAGGTTATTATCCTAGATAATATTGAGCATAATATCAACTTTAATACTTGGAATGATATTAGAACTAATACCGAGCATATTATTAACAGTGAAAATTTAGTATGAGAAACATCAGTAGTAACATCAGTAATAATATCTGGATAAAAATCTATAATAACATCAGGGATGACATCAGGGATGACATCAGGGATGACATCAGTAATAATATCTGGAATGACATCTGGAATGACATCAGGGATGACATCAATAATAACATCTATTTTAACATCATGGATGACATCAGTAATAATATTAACGGTAAAATTTTAGTTTAGTATGAAAGGTAATCTTAAAATATTAATATTGGTTGGCGTTCCTGCTAGTGGGAAAACCACTCAGTCCAAAGATTTCGTAAGAAATAATGCGGATTGGGTTCGTGTTAGCCGTGATGATTTTCGTCACATGCTAAAGAATGCGCAAGTGTGTGATCCTAAGATAGAGGATTTGATTAGTAGTTTGGTAAATACTGTCATTGAGAATTCTTTGATGAAGAAGTTAAATGTTATTGTTGACAATACTAATTTGAAGGTAAAGTATTTAGATTCTATTATTGAGAAGTTCAAATATTCTGCAGACATTGATTTTCGTATATTTGACATTTCCTTGGACAAGGCGATTGCTAGGGATAATAACAGGGAGATGAAGGTAGGTGAAGATGTTATCAGGAAGATGTACAAAAGTTATAAAGTGTTGATTGATACATTTAGTTTCCAGCCTGTAAATAAGATTCCAAACAGACCGCATATTATACCAAATTTTGAATCAAAATTGCCAGATGCGGTTATTTTTGATGTTGATGGCACATTGGCTTTAATGGGGCGAAGGGGTCCATTCGATTGGCATAAGGTAGATGTGGATGATCCCAACAGGATTGTTGCTGAGCAAGTTGCATTTCACAAGTCTAAGGGCCGTAAGATATTAATTGTGAGTGGCAGGGATGAAACATGTCGAGACATGACTGTAGAATGGTTTAAATTTTATGACATAGCTTTTGACCAATTTTTTATGAGGCCAGCCAATGATTTTAGGAAGGATACGGTTATCAAAAGAGAGATTTATCATAATGAAATTGAAGGTAAGTATAATGTTCTTGCCTGTTACGACGACAGACTGCAAGTTTTAGTAAACACGTGGTTTGATTTGGGAGTATTCACATTTAATGTTAACCAAGGGCAAATAAATTTCTGATATGGCAACTATTTTGGATAAGGATATAATACGGGAGACTACTATTAAGTATGAGGATCGTGAGATTCAGATTACATTAACTGCTGACCAGCAAATCGACTTAAAGTTGAAAGGCATGAAGAGCGGCACGTTACGCATGGGAATTGAAGACTTGTACAAGCAATTACATGGCGATAATGGGAAAGATGAGGATACTGAGCTTGAGGTCAAGGCTAATGTTAAAACCAAGCCAAAGGGTGAAAAGAGTATTAATGACCCCATGATTAGCTTACATGCTTTAAGGAGTTTAAACGCTATAGCTTGTATGAGTTTGGCTACCAAGGTAGAGTTGGAGAAATTAATATGTGAGTTAATAAAGCAGGACATTAAGCTATGAATAACATCAATATTGACATCCATGTTAACATTCATACTAACATCAATATTAACATCTGGAATAATATCAGTAATAACATTCATGCTAACATCAATATTAACATCAGGAATAATATCAGAGATAACATCAATAATAACATCAATAATAATATTCATCTTACTATTCAAGATATTATCGAATATGAATAACATCAATATTAACATTCATGGATGACATCAGTAATAACATCAGGTCTAAGATCATGGATGACATCAGTAATAATATCTGGGATAACATCTATTTTAACATCAGGGGTACTATCAGTACTATCAATATTAACATTCATACTAACATCAATATTAACATCTATAACAACATCAGGAGTAACGTCATGGATAATATCAGGTCTAACATCATGGATAACATTAAATAAATTATAGTATGGAAAAATTTTTAACCTACGTTGGCAAGTCTATTGGAAAGTGTATTGGGCTTACAATTAGTATAGGTATAGTAGCCTTGGTATTCGGTTTACCTGTAATGTTTTTATGGAATTGGTTAATGGTGAGTATTTTTAATTTACCTCGTGTAACATTTTTACAAGCATTTGGATTATACTTGTTATGTGATTTATTTTTTAAAAAGAACGAGTTATATAATTAGCTTTTACGTTTATATTTCTTACGTTTCTTAGGGGTTATAATAAGGTTATAAGGGGCTTTTGTTAGTATTGAGAGATCTAGGCTCCAGCGATATTGGGATCTTTCTTTACATTCTAGGAAGCATTGTGCAACGTGTTGTACAACTTGTTTATGATTCCAACCATTTATTGTTTCCAATTGTGTGAATATTTGGGCTTGTTTCCCCATCTTGCTAGATCTTCCGAAGTGTTTTGTTTGGTGGCACAGTGGGCACAATGCGATAAGGCCAACTAATTTTTGGGTTAAGGTCTTTTTATTATAGGCCCATACTTCGTGTGCTTCTAGATTGTTTTTAAAGCCTTGTTCTTTACCTGTCAGTCCACATATTTCGCAAGCGTAGTCGGCAGCTTGGTAGGTATATTTTCGCACTGTATCCCATTGTGAAGTTTTTAGTTTTTGTCTTGCATTTTTATAATGGCAAGTTTTGGGGATGAGTTCTATTTCCAGTTTAATTTTTGGCATTGTCTACTTTTTTAATAGTAGCCAGAATTTTATCTTTGTAAACGATATTTATAAAATACTATGAAGATCAGATTAACACAGGAGCAGTATAAATTAATTTCGGAGAATGTAACTTATGCGCCAGAAAAAATTGATGAAATATTGAATGGTGCTTTGGTTGATTTGGGTCAGATCCGAGAAAAATTAAAGTTAAACTTGGGGTATGTTTCATCTTTGAGTATTATTGAGGTGTCTGAAAACATAATAGCTATTGAGAAGAAGAGGCAGGACATCAAAAATTTTGAGGATAGCATGGCTAAGAAGAGTGTGTATTATTTTAAGGTTGTGGATGCGTATGGGGTTAGGGGTCAGCCACCTAACGTTTTAACATTAGATGATATATCCACCAAGATTGACCATGTATTGTTAGATTTAGGGTATGTGGGTGACATGTATGATGCTTTAATTGACATGGCAGGAAGGTTAAAAAAATTAGGGGTTTGATCTTGCGTAAAAAGATCGTAGATTTGTTATCTTATTTGTAGGAATGTTTTTAAGATATCTTTATTGATGCTATCTGGGGTATTAAAGACTAGCTTTAAGATATCTAATAGTTTGTAATATAATTGTTTAGAGTGATTTTTATCGCTTAAAAAATAGTTTACATTTCCTTCAGATATTGCTCTTTTAAAACGCATATTATTTTTAACTCTACGCACAGGATAATTTCTTTCGAGGAATTTATCGATTAATATTTTTTCTTGTGGGTACAACATACTTATAAATATATCATATGAGTCCTCTGGATAATTATATTTATTATTCCATATGTGAAAAGTCATTGGAGATGCAGAAGAAAACGCTTTTTACAACATATCGTAATTATTGTAAGGGTGTAAAGAATGAAATTATTTTAAATTCCTTACATCATGATACGAGGTGGATGGTGGGTGATGTAGCGGTATATTTGCAAACTATATATAATTTGGACTATAAGGATAGTGTAAAGTATGTTTTAGAATATTTTGATACTGAGAAGTATTTAATTTTTGAGGAGCCAGTCAAGGTTGTATGGTTGGCGTATAAGAATTCGTTTAATTAAAAAAATTTTAAATTATGGCAATACAAATTACAGACAAAAATTTTAATGAAATTGTGGCTAGCAATAAGAGTGTGGTGGTACAATTTTCAGCCGAATGGTGTGGACCATGTAGAATATTGGGTCCGATTATCGATCAATTAGCCCAAGAAAACAAAGATGTTATTATTGGGAAGTTGGATGTTACTGACAATCCGCTAACAGCAGCAGAGCATAGAATCTCTACCATTCCAACCGTATTATACTTTAAAAATGGGCAGCTTGCCGAGAGGACTAATGGGGTGATGTCTAAGCCAGCCTTTCAAAAGATCATTAATGGTTTAAAGGATTAAAAAAAAGAGCTGTTAATTCAGCTCTTTTCTTTTGGGTATGGATATTTATAAAATATGGTTAAAAAGATTATTATAACTGAAAGGCAAGTACAGGTCATCAAAAAAAATATTATTGAGAATGACATGCATGAGAATTTGGTTGAAAGGATGGTAGCTGATTTGAATAATAATTATGAGCCAATGATGGGGGTTATGCGCGAAGACGGTGAGTATCGTGAAGAGCCTATGGTTAAGATAAAGGTTGACAACACGGAGACCAGCATCAAGAGGTTATATCAGTATTTCAAAAAGAAGTATAAATTGGGAAATGAGTTCACGCAACAGGTTATTAAAGACTGGATGTTTGGCAAGATTAAAGATAACCGTCTCTCCAAGAATGTGTCCATTAACTAGGTCATGGATATACGCACTAAAATACAGCAAATTTTAACGCAACAATATGGAAATTTCGACACTCATTTAGAACACGTTTATGAGGACAAGGTAGTGGAAGTTTTGGCTAACGGGGATATAAAGAACAAACAGGCTTGGATCACATATAATCAGGTTATTTTAGAGCTTAAGCATTCATTAAAGGACAATTTAAAGGTTAAGGAATTGCAATATCGTCTGACCGATGAGGGCGACCCAAACCGTGTGTGTATAGAGGTAATCAAGGATATCAAGCATTGTTCTCCAGAGCTTGAGCGATTATATTACAAGATAAAGAACTTCATATAAATTTTTTATTAAAAGAGTTATTTTAAAAGTGTGTTTTATAACATTTAGATATTTATGTTATATAACATAGTTTAAAAAATATTCACATGCAGATTTATGATTTCATAGTAAAGAAAAGTCAAGGCAAGAGTACAACTTTAGATAAAGAATATACAAAATTAATAAAGCATGTTATCCATGACATGGATGATGAGATGGAAGCTAGGTGGGAGATATATAATTTAATTATAAAAGAGTTAATAGGTTTGGATGACGGTAAATGTTTTAAGGAGATAAAATATCGTTTTACTGACGGAGAGAATCCGAATATTGTAATCTTGGATATTATTTCTAGGCATGAGCCAGACGAGTTACCCAATTTGATATGGAGTTTAAAAAATAAGCTTGAGGAGTTTGCTGAAGAAGACTTTTTCAAAAGATTTTATTAATTACTTTGACTATTAGTTTGAATTGAGTATCTTTGTTAAAACGAATATGGTTGAATCCAAATCCGCTGATAGATTAGAGTATCTTGCCCAAAAATTTGACATTTTTGAGACTGACGAAAAAAATCTCGCCAAAAAATTAAAATCTTTTGAAGATTCTAAGTGTACGTACGATATTATTCAATCTTCCAAGATTTTAGCGATTGTACACATTAAAAACGATGATACGTTTAAGCAGATAAGGGGTGTGAGTGTGAGTTTTGATGTTTTTTCGAATATAGTAGCTGCAGATCCCACACCAAATAAATCTTGTGTACAATGGATGTTAACGACATTTTCTAGATATTTAAGGTTAGGTGGTGATGGTATAGCACAAGCTATAAGGTTTGTTGAAGAGGATTTGCCACAAGCTAGTTCTTATATTTCGTTGTTTGAGGGTAACAAGAGAAAACAAAAGTTTAAACGGCTTTGTGGTTCGTCATATATTTTAAAGAATATAAGAGACCCTACTGATATAAATCAGTATAAGTCTTTATCGCAATTATATGACGCTATTGATCCTTTTATCTTACGCAATTCTAGTGAATTGGAAACTTTGCTTCAGCGTTATGTGAATGCCGAGGAAGCAATTATCCCTTTTAGGGATAGGAAATTTACGTTGTACATTCCGTTAACATTGGATGCCAGCGTGGTTTTTGATAAATTTGCTAGTTGGTGTACGAGTAGGAAGGATAATAGTATGTTTAATAGTTATACAAATAGGTTAACACCTGACAATAAAAAGTCCAAATTGTATATTATTATTGACAACAAATTCTTTACTGAAGAGTCAAAGGATATATATCAAATTCATTTTGAGAGCAGACAAATAAAGAATAGACATAATATTGAAGCGAATATTTTTGAGGATGTGATTCGTGAGAGTGAGGGGCTATCCAATTTTTTTCAAGAGGAGTTGACTACGCTGGCCAAGCAGAAGAAGAACATGGATGATAACTTGTATTTAGATTTCCTAATACAGTTTGGTTTTTGTGAGAGTTTATTTGAGTTAATTGATGGGGAGACTCCTTCGATTAGATTCATGTCAAAGGACATCCCTAGGATGCCAGACATATCAAGGTTTAAATTATTGGATCAATTAATAATAACTGATGCTAAGATGGTTGAATTACATCCCAGTATTGGTAACTTAAAAAATTTAGAAATGTTGGTTTTATCGAAGAATCGCTTAGAGTTTTTACCCAAAGAAATTGGTCAGCTAAACAAGCTGATGTTTCTAAATCTTGTGGGAAATCCTCTTAAAGATATACCTGATGAGATTAAATATCTAGATGCTAGTAATGGAGGGAGATTGTTCCGTTTGGCAGTAAATAAGGATGACATAGGGGAAGAAAATTATAAAAAATTGGTGGGGTTATTGCCCACGACAAGTTTTTAAAAATTATCCCCCAAATTTGGGGGATTTTTTATTATAATAGGTTTTTTAAAAAAAGTAGTATGAACTGGAAAAGAGCAGGAGAAAAAATTCAGATTCCATTATTGGAATACTTGGAAAATTTAGTCCAACAAGAATTGGCATTAAATCACACAATCAGAGTTTCTGTAGGTACAGACTCACAAAGAAGTGGTAAAGGCTTTAAATTCGCCACTGTTATTCTAATTACGGTAAAGGAAGATTTGGGCGGCGGAGTTATTGTTGGCCGTGGCGGTAAAATGATTTATGCTGAATACCACATGACCCTTCATGGAAAGAGGAAAGAAGGCGTAAATGAAAGGATGCTAGTTGAAGTAAACAAGAGTGTTGAGGTTGCATATGAAATCGCGGCATTGTTGGATTCTTATGGTGTTAAAATGGAAGTTCATGCCGACATTAATCCAGATCCTCGTTGGGAATCTAACAAGGCTTTGAGCCAAGCTATTGGATATATTTTGGGCATGGGCTACGAATTTAAGATAAAACCGAGTGCAACTGCAGCGTCATATTGTGCAGACCATTTAGCAAAATAATAAAATTCGTCATATTCTATCTTTTTAAAAAAGAATGTATATTTATTAAGAGATAAATAGATTTCTCCCTTAAAATATATAGATATGACAAAAGCAAAAAAGACGGTTAGAATTTCCGAAAATGACTTGGTAAATTTAATTGATAACATCGTTAGTGAAGCAGTTCAACTTAAAAAGAAAGAATGGCTTGCTGAACAGGTTAAAAAAGGCGACAAGACGGCTATTTTGGAAACAAAACTGAATATTTTGGAAGCAAAGATTACCAAGTTAGCGGGTAAGTAATTCCATTTTCAAAGATACACACGATATGCTAGAGGATTTAAAGAGTCCTCTAGCTATTGTATTTTATACCCCTCCCACCATATCTCTTATTAACTAAGCTTGACATTATAACTTATGTTTTTATAATTAGCCATGTCTATTATAAAGTTAAGCAAGAGTATTATTCCTCTAACTAGTGTTGTTGAAAGAGATGAATTTATAATAAACAGTGAAATAGCGTTTGATTGTATTTTTGACGGCGTATCAAAATTTTATCCTTGGGAACCTCCAGTTCTTCCATTAAAATTTAAGTTGGGTGTAATAGTAGGCAGTAGTGGTACTGGTAAAAGTACGATGATTAAAAATTTTGGTCAAGAAGAGACACCTATATGGGATGATAATAAGTCTATTGTTTCACATTTTGATTCACCAGATGAGGCCATAAATAAGATGGGCGCTGTGGGCTTGAATAGTATTCCATCATGGTATAAACCATACCATGTTTTATCCAATGGCGAAAAGTTTAGGGCTAATTTATCTCGCAAGTTAAAATCCCATAATATTATAGATGAGTTTACCAGTGTTGTAGATCGTGATGTTGCAAAGGCTGCCAGTGTGAGCTTTTCAAAATACGTCAAGAATAACGATATTAGTAATATGATAGTTTCAACATGTCATCGTGATATATTAGATTGGCTGGAGCCTGATTGGATCATTGACACGGACAGGGGTGAGTTTCAGCAGGGTTTTTTTTTGTCCGACCACGAATACACCTTGAAATATTTAGAACAAGCAGGAGCCTGTGGGACATGTTTAAAGAGCATCATTATTTAAGTGTAAAATTAAACCCTGCATGTAGGTGTTACGTGGGTGTTTGGGATGGCAGGGTAGTGGCATTTGGTGCTAGTTTATCTATGCCAAATGGCCAAATGAGGAATGCTTGGCGTGGCCATAGAATTTGTATTCTACCAGATTTCCAAGGTATGGGTATTGGGCCAAGATTTTCCGATGCAATAGCTCAAATTCATTTGGATCAAGGGTTAAGATTTTTTTCAAGAAGCGCCCATCCAAGATTAAATTATTACAGGGAGTATTCACCCTTATGGAAACCAACTAGCAAGCACAAAAGACTAAGGACAGATATAAAACATAAAAATATTTACAAAAATCATTACACCGATAATAAGAGATTGTGTGGAAGTTTTGAATATATTGGGATTTTACAATAGTCTCAAATTACGTCTAACTAGAATTTTTATTTCTTGAAGTTGTTTATATTTTTTATCCCATATTTCTCTATAGTCAGGGTATAGCTTTACTATTATTCTGACTAATTTTATTCCCAAACTATTTATTACACCTCTTATATTTTTTTTATCGTAGACTTGATCTGCGAATGCTTTTAATTCTTCGAATAGTTCTTCATCTGAACCATGTTCTGCAACGTCTTTAAACCCCAAGAACCATAGATCTTTTGATTCTGGAGCTAGGATAATATGTCTTGCTTGGTCCAGCAAATCTTTTTGTGGTATCATGAATAGATCTCTGGGTTTTTCTCTCCAAACTTTCTTATTATTTCTCCAGCTTTATAATTTGCTTCATTTTCAATTTCTGAACCAGCCGAATTATTTTCTTTATTATTTTCTGGTTTAAGTCTACCTTCTAGGTCTTGTTTAAGGTGAGTTAATTCATGAGCTGCACTTCTCATAATATCTACTATAGCTCTATCTTTTGCGTAAACGTATACTTTTTTATTTCCATAGGCCGCAGTTGTTGTTAAGCCTTTACGGTCAAATTTAAGATTTATAGGGACGGTTTTAATATCCAATTCCTTGCAAGCGAATTCTACAAATTGTTCCAACAAATCAATGTGTTGTTCTGAACTTTTAATAAATAAGGCTTCGTTTAATAATTTTTTTATTGTAAGTTTAGTTTCATTTAGTTTAGGGTATCTTATCATGGCTTCTCTGAATTGAAAATTTTTATGTACGCCTTTATTTAACTTAAACCCAAACCTTTTATAGAACTGTATAAGTCTATTTTTATTTCCGCCAAAATCATTTGATGGGGTTAAAGCTATTACTTGCTTATTTTTATCAGCATATTGTATTATATCATTTAAAATACTGGTACCCACACCTTCATTTCTGACGGCAGGTTTGATAACTATTTTGGATAGTACTAGACTGCCTTTATTTTCATAAATGACTATTTCACCCAAAAATTCGCTGTATTTTTCATTAATGTAATCTTCTAGCATACATAATAAATATAATAAAACCCCACAAAAGTGGGGTTTATTATTAGTCTTCGGATTTGCTATTATTTTCTGGTTTAACTATTATTTCATTTTTGACTTTATCAAAAGTGACTTTAATAATATCACCTTCATTTATGTTACCGTTTAGCATTTCATCTGCTATTGGGTCTTCGATATATCTTTGAATGGTCCTAGTCAATGGTCTAGCTCCGTATTCCTTAACATAACCTTCTTTTGCTAAGAATTCTATTGCTGGTTTACTAATTTTGAGCTTGAAGTGAACTTCATCCAAACGGCCCTCCAGTTTTTCGATTTCTTTATAAATGATTTTATGGATATCTTCTTCTTTTAGAGTATTGAAGATGATACATTCATCTATACGATTTAAAAATTCTGGTTTAAATTTCTTTTTCAGGGTTTTTTCGATAATGCTTTTAGTTTTAGCTTCTTCGTTGGCTATAGTAGCATTGGTTTCAAACCCCAGACCTCTCCCAAAAGTATTTACTTCTGAAACACCCAAATTTGACGTTAGTATAATAAGCGTATTTTTAAAATTAACTTTCCTTCCAATACCGTCAGTTAATTGCCCATCATCCAATACTTGAAGAAGAATATTAAAGACATCTTCATGTGCTTTTTCGATTTCATCAAAAAGTATAACGCTGTGTGGTTTCCTGCGGATTTTTTCAGTTAGTTGACCCCCTTGGTCATAACCCACGTATCCTGGAGGCGATCCAATTAATTTGGATACACTGTGCTTTTCCATATACTCACTCATATCAAGCCTAACAAGCGCATCTGCATCTCCAAAGACATGTTCTGCCAACAATTTAGCTAAATACGTTTTACCCACACCTGTCGGCCCTAAGAAAATGAAGCTACCAATGGGTTTATTTTTATCCTTAATACCCACCCTATTTCTTTTGATCGCTTTGACAACTTTGGATACTGGTTCATCTTGAGCGACGACTTTACCCATTAGTTCTTTGTCCAGATTCAGCAAACGTTTGCTTTCTTGTGAGGATATTTTAGTTAGCGGTATCCCAGTCATCATACTAACAACTTCTGTTATTTGTTCGATACCAACGTTTGTAACCTTTTTATCTAAGCTTTCCGACCATTCTTTATTGTGTTTCAAAAGAAGATCATCAATCTTCTTTTCTTCATCACGAATTTTAGCGGCTTCTTCATAATTCTGTTTAAGAACAACATCTTTCTTTACATTATTAAGAACTTCTTTCTTTTGTTCCAGATTTTTAATAATCTGTGGCTTTTCTACACTTATATTTGTTGCGGCACCAGCTTCATCCATAACATCAATAGCCTTATCGGGCATTGAGCGCTCCATGATATAGCGATGAGATAATTTTACGCATTCCTCAATTGCTTCGTCGGTGTAAAATACTTTATGATGCTTTTCGTATTTTTCTTTAATGTTGGTTAAAATAATTCTTGTTTCTTCTAGTGTTGGCTCTTCCACTAGTACTTGTTGGAATCTTCTTGTAAGGGCACCATCTTTTTCAATGTGTTCACGATACTCATCCAATGTTGTTGCACCAATGATTTGTATTTCTCCACGTGCAAGCGCTGGCTTAAGAATGTTGCTTGCATCTAACGAACCTGAAGCATTTCCAGCTCCAATTACGGTGTGCAGTTCGTCAATAAATAATATGATATCTGGATTAGCCTTGCATTCTTCTAGAACAGCTTTCATGCGTTCTTCGAATTGGCCACGATATTTAGTACCAGCCACAATGCTAGCCAAGTCTAGTGAAAAAACTTTTTTATTGTTTATTGTGCGTGGTGCGTTACCATCTTTAATAAGTTGTGCTAAACCTTCTACAATGGCCGTCTTGCCAACCCCAGGCTCACCAATTAGAACAGGGTTATTTTTTTTTCTTCTGGATAATATTTGGCTGATGCGCTTAATTTCTTTAATTCTACCAACTACTGGGTCTATTTGACCCTTTTCAACAGCTTTACTGACATCCCTGCAAAAGTTATCTAATACAGGCGTTTTAGAATCCGTTTTCTTTTTAACTCTTTTAAGACGTTCTGGCTCTTGGAAATCATCGTCATCCATGGAGTCATTTCCTAATCCATTGTTTTCTTTTGGGATCTCATTTCTAATGTCCATAATTATTTTTTTAAAACTTTTATAAGTAACACCCATATCAAACAATATTTTTGTTACAGGTGTCTTTATCTTAAGAATGCTAAGTATTAAATGATGTGTATCTATAGCCGTATCATTTAAATCTTCACATTCAGCGTCTACATTTTTAAAAATTGCTTTTGTTTCTTCAGCCAAAGGCAGCTTATTTCTGCCGTATTCTGATATCCTTGGGGTTAAATCATTCTTTCTTAAGTAATCAGAAATTCTATCGCCTAAATCGGATGTATCTATTTTAAGTATTTTAAATATTTTAATACCTTCATTATCGCCGTGAGATATCATCGATAGCACTAGATGTTCTGGCTTTACCTTAATATCATCAAATAATTTAGCCTCCTTGGTCGCTTCAGCTATTATAAGCTTTAATTTAGGGAGGATTTCTCTATTCATTTTAAATTTTTACAAACTTACCTATTATCCATCAAAAAAACAACTTGACTTCTTAGATAAATATTTGTAAATTTGCAATAAATGTAAAGATTATAATAAAATAGAATAATTCTGCGCATCATATAAGACGATCCAATATAATCCAAACGAATGCTGTTAAAAAAAGAAGTAAAAACAAATATTATTAAAGCATTGTATGATTCAACCAATCTATTATCCAGTGTGTATGACACGAATTCACATGATTTAATTTTAATCTTTAAATCTGGTACCCAATACAAATACCCCAACGTTTCTTCATCTGATTATACTAGGCTTGAAATCGCCGAAAGTCAGGGGGTAGTATTTAATACGCATATAAAAAAATATCCATATGAAAGGTTAGAAAATGTGAATGCTCAAGAAATTATTGTCGAAGCAACAACAATAAAAACACACGAGCAAGAGGCGTTTGAAAAAGGTAAGAGGATAAAGCTCATTCAATTAATGAATAGCATTATATCTTTGGATGGCATGTCACCCTTTGATAAGGTTAAATTTTCAGAAGAACTTAAAAAGCTCTACGCTACTATAAAGGACTTCTTCTGATATTTATATATAATAAACAACAAAACAAATTATGAAAATTCTTACAATTGCAATCGGAATTTGTTTTACTACCGTTGAATCAAATGCACAGTTTCAGTCTCAAGAAGTGCATACTACACATGTTGTACAAAAACATGTTTATAAGCATCGTCATGCTTATAGGAATCGCATTGTCTACAAATGCGTAATTCCTTCCCCTAAAGTTAGTTTAGATTCGGTCTTAACGAATGACCCAGTATTAAATAATTTTGTGAAAAACTGGGTGGGTACAAAATATTGTTGGGGTGGTAATACTAAAAATGGTATCGATTGTTCTGGATTTTCTAAAGCCCTGTATGATAGCGTGTATCATATAGAACTTCCACGTACGGCAAAGGATCAGTATTATTTTGTCAAAAACACAAAAAAAGATTCTTTAATGTCTGGTAGATTACTTTTTTTTAAAACAAATAAGGGCCACGGATGGCATGTAGGTGTCTATCTTAGGAATGGATATTTTATCCATTCGGCTAACAAAAAAAGTGGTGTTATTATTACATTATTAAATAAGAAATATTATTTAAAACGTTTATTGGAATCATAATTGCACTAAAGGGTGTTTAGTACAATTTTTATATATTTATAAAAAATAGCTCTATTAATAACATAAAATAAAAAAAAATGAAAAATCTTTATGAAAAACCTTTTATTTCTAATTCTAACATTCTTCGTAATCTCTACAGCGTCAGCTAAGACAGTTGTCATTGGTACAGGTAGTGGTAGTGTATCTCAAACCAGTATGACTGGCTTAGTCGCTGGTGACGTATTGGCGATTACACCAGGAACCTACGCAAATGGCACATTTAGCAACCTTCACGACATCACAATCATTAATAATGGTGGTGTTGTGTATTTCACTGGAACGGTTAACTTTGGTAGTGGTGCTGCCAATGGAATGAATAATGTAATCTTCACAGGTACAGGAGACCCAAACAATTTTTACGGCTTTTATTTCACTGCTAGTGCAGATTGCATCAGGATGCCAGATCATCATTATGAAAGCGATAGATTCAACCACATATATGGTAAAGGATTTAACGGAAACTTTTTTAATTTTGGTGATTCATATCCAACGTATGTTGGTACAACAGCATCACTTAGGTTGTATAAATGCACATTTTCTGATTGTATGATAGAAAATGCTAGTCAATTCGCACAAGGTAGTTATGGTCAAGCAAATGGGCTTGTTAACTTGTGTGATAGTATTGATATGCACAGCATCATTGTTAATCAAACTAAAACAAATGGTGTTGAAGTGCATGGATTTTTCACTCATTATAATTTTTACAATTGGACTATAACATACAATGGGTTTAATCCATTGGGAAATGATATAGGTGCATTTTACATTGGTGGTTCTGGTGCTATACATCATAACTATATGAAGGGTGGTAGAGGATATTTAATAAGACACTATCCTCCTTACGCTTTGGCTGGTCAACCTGATGGTGTTAGATGTTATGATAATATCGCTATTGGCACTAACGAGTATGGTTTAATGGATTTCAATTCGAATGTCTCATTATACGGTGGTAATTCTTATATTACTAGTGTAAGCTATTTGGATTGTGAATTTAATGTTGCTGGTAATAAAAGTACTATTGAAGGATATGTTACTCCAGTTTGTTTAGTATACAGATTGGATGGCGGAGTTCATGTTACATTTAAAAACAATATTGGATTTAACTTAACTCCTAATAACCCAGGGGCGTGGCAGACTTATGTTGATATCCTTTCTGATGATCCAGCAGGATTTGCTAACATAGATACTTCTAATAATAGATATTACACTCCAACTACAATTCTTAAAGATTTAGCTGATACAAATCAAAATTTATTGTTAACTGCTAACTCTACTTTGAAAAGCGCTGGATTATACAATGCCAATATATTAACCGATTTCTTGGGTAAAATTAGGAATAACCCCCCAAGCATAGGTGCTGAAGATCAAGGAGCCCCAGTCAAAGTGGTAACTACAGCATTTGCAGCTTTTACTGTTGCAAACTTTATTCCTGCTAATTGTACTGTGGGTGCAGATATAGCGCAATTCAATTGGACAACTGCATCAGAAGTTCATGCGGATAGTTTCTATGTTCAACAATCAACTGATACTATAACTTGGACTAATGTAGTGGGTGTTAAAACAAAATCTACTGCCGATAGCATTATCGCTAGCCAAGCATATGGTCCTTATTATTACAGTGAATCAACAAATACTATTGTTACAGTAGCTAACGTTGGGATACTTCTTGCAATATTAATTTGTTTGATTTTACTTAATAAAAAGAATAGCTCATTATTTTTAGGGTTATGTATGATATTGACACTTAATTTAACGTCATGTCAAAAACCATTACCTTCAGAAACAACGAGCAAACCGTTAATGATAAGTTCTCCTGGAACCTATTATTATAGAGTTGAAGCATTGGATAAAACCAAGGGCAAGATTTACTCTAGCGTAGTCAAAACAACAATTTAAATAAAGATTAAAATTTTAAATAAAACCCCACAACTGTGGGGTTTTTTATTTATATACTTGTAGTTATAAGATTTATATAGTAAGTTTGTTAGCACAATTTTTAAAATTATTATATTATGGAAAATAATGGCAAGGAAAATTTATACGATTACGTATTTTGGTATAATCATTATGATAGTCTTTGGTACGCGATTAGTAGAGATACACTAATCGATTTTTTTGGTGGGAATAAAGATAAGAGTCGTTTCTTAAAATCAAAACAACATTCCACATTAGTGGAAATAATCTGTAAGAATCTGGAAAAAAGAATAAAAACTCATGAATAATATAGACCTACAATATCAAAATCTATTAAAAGATATACTAGATAACGGTATTAAAAAAGCTGATCGTACTGGGACAGGAACTATAAGCGTATTCGGTCGTCAAATAAGACACAAGATGAGCGAAGGCTTTCCTCTTCTTACGACAAAAAAAATAGCTTGGAAACAAATAGTAACAGAATTATTGTGGTTTTTACGTGGGGATACTAATATTAAATATCTTGTAGATAACGGTTGTCACATATGGACAGGTGATGCTTATAAAAATTATATTAAATTCACATCAGCTAATGATTCTAAATGGGATAAATGGATGAGAAATAACGGCGATAATACTCTTAGCATGTATACCAAAGAAGAATTTATTAACAAGGTTGAAACTGATAATGAGTTTGTAGGAAGATGGGGTGAGTTAGGACCGATATATGGTAAGCAATGGCGGAGATTTGGTGAAGAAGGAAATAAATATTCTGACCATAATGATTTTAGAGAAGGTATTGATCAGATTAAGAATTTAATCAATGATCTAAAAAACAATCCAGATTCACGTCGTCTTATAGTTACAGCTTGGAATCCATCGGATATTCATCTTGCAGTTCTCCCTCCTTGCCATTATAGTTTCCAATGTTATACTAGGGAACTTACTTTAGATGAAAGATGTAAGCTGGCTAATTTCGCTCCATTTGATGATAGAGTTCCTTCAGACGATAAAGGCTTTGAGTGGGATGGTCATACTATAGAAATTGCGGAAGATTGGCTAAAATTTCATCACCCCAATTTACCCAAAAGAGCAATATCTCTTTGTTGGACCCAGCGTAGTTGCGATACTTTATTAGGAATTCCCTACAATATCGCGTCTTATGGTCTACTATTGGAGATCATAGCTAAAGAGGTCAACATGATTTCAGAAGATCTAATTGGCAATCTGGGTGATACTCATTTATATCTAAATCATATTGAGCAGGCTAAAGAACAAATTACTAGAACACCGTATGAGTCACCTAATTTAATTATTAAAGAACTTCTTGATGCACCACTAAAGCCATGGGATATCGGTGATTACACTCACTATAATTTTGAGCTGAAAAATTATAAATCACATCCCGCAATTAAGGCCGCTTTAAGCAATTAATTATGAATATATCAATTAGTGGCGACGAATTATTAAAACACTTAGGCTTTTGGTATAATAAAACAGATGATGAGTGTATTGCTTTAGCAACTATAAATAATTAAAATGGAAGTAAAGTTAGTTTTTTCAGAGGAAGAAGTTATAATATTTTTAACCGATCATGATTATATACTCAAAGAAATAGACATTAGCTATGAGGCTAGTATATATGGTAACTCAACTAAGACTGTTAGCTATAAATCTATAATCGCTTATTTAGCGTCAGATGATATATGTGGAAAATGTGATAAAGACCTATTACACGACCCTACAATAGGTAGTTACAGTATCAACAAAGTTTTTGAGAGAATATTAACTAAAAAATTATTACAGCTGTAAATTGCGAACACCCGTTTATACGGCTAAAATTAAGCAAAGCCCAATCCTGCCTATATTAATTAATTTATTAACCCCATTTTATTCTTTGTATCAAATATTTATTATTAAACCAATAAATTATGATACAAAGAAAATTCGGATGGGTTCCACAAAAACCAGACTTTAGAGATCACAAGTTCACTCTAGAGCTATTACAGCCCATACAATCTGTTAAGTTATCAGATAAGTATATCCTCCCAACTCCTTACGACCAAGGCAGCTTGGGCTCTTGTTTTGCTGGGGAAACTAGAATAAAACTACTAAACGGTACTACAAAATCTTTAAAGGAATTATACGAAAATGGTGGAGAATTTTACGTATACTCATGTGATGAAAACGGTTCATTAAGAGCTGGTAAAGCTAAAGCTAATTTAACTGGTAGAAACAAAGAAGTTGTTGAAGTAATATTGGACAACGGCGATAAAATAATTTGCACCCCTGATCATGAATTTATGATGAGGGATGGCACATTTAAAAAGGTTATAGATATAACCCCAGACGAATCATTAATGCCAAATTATTTGAAAATTGGTCCACTTGGGTATGAACAGCATTTTGATAATTTCCTGAATAAATGGAAAAATGTTCATACCACAATTAATAACACTGAGAATTCAGAATATAAAAAAATTGTTGTTAAAAGAATTGAAGATAAAGAGGATAGATTTTTAATTACTCACCATAGAGATTTCAATAAGTTTAATAATGCTCCAGATAATTTAGAATGGATGGGTGAGAACGAACACGCAGTTTTCCATAAGAATAGTTGGAATGGAACTCCAGCTCAAAGAGAACATTCAAGAATAATAATGCAAAAACGATATAATGAAAATCCAAATTGGAATTTAGAAATATGTTCTAAAGCTGGAAAGCTTGCTTGGGAAATGGCTAAAAAAGACCCTAAAAAATTAGAACAAATTAAAAATAGCTTACTTGAGGGACATACAAAAGAAAGTAGAGAAAAAGCGGTAATAACATTAAAAAATACCTTAAGTAACCCAACTGTAAAAGAAAAGCAAAGAATTGATTCTAAAAAAAGAATGAATCTTATATTGACTAATGAAACAAGTAGAGAGAAATATGTTAACATGGGTAAAGCAAAATTAGGGACTAATACTACAAAACACATGTTGATTAAATGGGCGAAAGAATTAATAAACGAAAATAAAGAAATTAATGAAGAAAATTGGTTGGAGAAGAAAGAAAACAGTGGTTTACATAACTTTTATAAGTTTACAACAATAACCAAATTTTTCAATTCTATTGAAGAACTTGAAGAATCTGCGATAAGCTATAACCATAAAATTGTAAGTGTAGAAAGGCTGGAAAAGAAAATTGATGTCTATTGCTTAACAGTTGAAGGTTATCATAATTTTGCTTTAGAATCTGGTGTATTTGTACATAATTGTACGGCCAATTCTTTAGTATTTTTAGTACATTTCGACCTTTTAAATAAGCATTTGAAAGTTGGGGCTACGGCTTTTCAACCTTCTAGACTTTTTATTTATTACTTCGAGAGACTAATGGAAGGAACTGTTAATTCAGATGCTGGTGCCGCAATACGTGATGGTATTAAGGTAATAGCAAATAATGGTGCTCCTTCTGAAGATCTATGGCCTTATGATATCACACAATTCACTGTTCAACCTCCTCAAATTGCAATTGATTCTGCCAAACAATTTGAAGCACTGCAATATAAAACTTTAAATAACACTAACAAACAATTGTTGGTTAACGCTTTATTGCAAGGTTTCCCTATTAGTTGTGGTATAAGTGTGTATGAAAGTTTTATGTCACAACAAGTTGCATCTACAGGTATTGTACCAATGCCAGCTGCTACCGAAAGTATGGAAGGTGGACATGCCATTGCCATTGTAGGTTATGATATGGATGATGACACATTTTTAATGCGTAATTCTTGGGGTAGTGTTTGGGGAATAGGTGGTTATTTTAAAATACCAGCTACTTACCTATGTAGTTCTGATTTGGCGAGTGATTTTTGGACAATATCTTTGATTAACTAATATGAATAAGGTCATAACAATAGTAATACCTTGTAAGAATGAAAAACAAAACATTATAAATGTTTTGAAGCTAATTTTTAAACAGAATTTGAACTGTCAAATTATAATTGCCGATTCAAGTGATGACAAGGTATCTTTTAAATTATTGTATGATTTTGTAGAGCAATCAAATAAACCCATTAAAATAATAAAAGGTGGTTTACCCAGTACGGCTCGTAATAACGGTGCTAAATTGGTTAAGACACCTTATATTTTATTCTTGGATGCCGATATTTTCATTTTAAAAGAATCTTTTATAAAGGATTGTTTAGCCACAGCAATAAAAAATGATTACGATCTGATTACATGCAAATTTAAAACAATTGGTGGCGAATACGATTACGTTTATCGAATATTTGATATAATACAAAAGGTAACAGCAGTAAGCCGTCCATTTGCTTTGGGAGGAGTTATGTTATTTAAGACACAAACATTTAATAAATTGGGAGGATTTAATGAAGAAGATAAAATTGCCGAGGACTATCGTCTTAGTATGCAAATACAGAGTAAAAAATTTAAAGTCGTTAGCGATCATGTGTATACTTCACCTAGAAGATTTAAGAATAAGGGTTTGGGGTATATGATTAAGATAATGATTTTAAGTTGGTGGAATAGAAATAATAAAGATTGGTTTAAAAATGATCAAGGGTATTGGGTATAATATTTATGTTAAATGAATATACTATGAAAATAAACAAATAACTATTGGAAACAATAAAACAATACAAAGCAATAATCGTATCTGATTTACATTTGGGCACTAAAGATTCAAAGGCTAAAGAATTCCTACAATTTTTAGAGTCCCACCCAACAGATATATTAATTCTGAATGGCGATATTGTAGATGGTTGGGCAATTAAAAGAGGTGCTAAATTAAAAAAACATCACATTAAGGTTTTAGTTAAGCTCATTAGGTATTCAAAAAAAACACAAATCATTTGGGTTCGTGGCAATCATGATGAGTTCATAAGAGAATTTGTAGGATTAAATTTTGGTAATATTGAAATTCGTGAGGATTACATACTGGAAACCCGTCAGTTGGTTTCCAATGACGAATATATTAATAAAAATTATTATATATTTCATGGTGATATTATAGATGTATTCATAACCAAATACAAATGGTTAGCAAAAATTGGCAGTGTGGGTTATGATTTTGCGTTGTGGATTAACCGTTGGTATAATAAATACAGAGGCTGGAGAGGATTACCTTATAAATCCATATCTAAGGATATTAAAGCTGGAGTTAAGTCAGCTACTAACTACATAAACGATTTTGAGATCAACGCAATAAAGCTAGCTCAAAAAAATAATTGTTACGGTGTAATATGTGGTCATATTCACCAACCAGCAGATCGTATAATTGATAATGCTCATTATCTTAATAGCGGTGATTTTGTTGAAAATCGTACAGCCATTTTGTTGGATTCTGATAGTAAATTCAGTGTTTTTTATTTATAAATCGACTTGACTTTTTTATATAAATTATGTATATTTAATAAAACAAACAAATAAGTTTTTCTATTAAATATTCTAAAAAATGAGAGTTAAAGGCGCAAAGCGCAATCCCCAATTAGTTGACACCATCACGGTCAACGTTAAAACAAATAATAAAAAGTCCAGAATTCACAATGTCTTTATTGTGGATGCATCTGGCAGTATGGATGGTCCTAAATACGTTAATGCAATCGAAGGTGTTAACGAAGTTCTAAGTGATATTAAAAAGGATGCCGACACTGAAAATACTGTAACAGTTATTGAATTTGAAGGGTCTCGTATTATGAGATTGTTGGATTTGACTAGTACTATACCAGAAAAATATTCTGGTATGGGTTGTGGTGGTTATACACCATTAAATCAAGCTGTTGGAGAAACATTAGAATATATCTTTAGTGAAAGAAATAGTAGATTTTCTGAAACAGACAAAGTTCTAGTTAATGTTTTCACCGATGGTGGCGAAAACAGTTCAAGAGGTAAGTTTTCTGGTACTAAAGGACAAACATTGCTAGGCGAGTTAATTAAAAATTTAGAAACACAAGGATTTACGGTTACATTCATGGGTACAAATAGTGAAGTTAATTATGCTATTAATACTCTCAATTTGTCGGCGTCAAATACTTTGGTACATGCTAATACTGCTAATAGCATTAAGATGTCTTATGGCAGAACAAGAAGTGCTAGAGTAGCATTTTCTAAGTCTGTTTCTAGAGGCGAAGAAGTAACTAAAGATTTTTACACTAAGACGGTCGAAGAAGAAAAAATTTAAAAACACAAATATGAACACACAAACACAAGTACAAACACAAAAAAATCTCGTAAAAATTACTGAAATTGAAGTTGGCGACGTTTTCAGCGAAGAAAGCCATTACGTTTTCATGGGCTCTAAGAATGTTGGTTTGGACAACCAGAATAACCCAATTTCTACTTACCAGTTTAAGCATCTGGAATCCAATAAAGTTATTAATTTGGATAGCAAATATGTGTCTGAGTTATTAACAACTGCCGATCAATATAGTGAAGAAATTACCGTTGGTCGTGAAGATAAGTTTTGGACGCAGAAACAGATTGATGATGCTAAGAAGAAGAGTCAATTGGAGGCCGATACCACGATTAGGGAAGGCGATATCAAGCTAAAGGGCATTAGGAACCTTTGGGCTGACATTCACACAACTAAGGTATATTCTGTGTGTTTCGATAAAAAAGGTAAGGAATTGACTAAGAAAGCCTTTAACGCGTTAAAGGATAAGCAAATCCAAGATGCTTTGGTTAATATCAGCAGCGGTAAGGTTACGTTAGAAGAAGCCTTTAAGCAAATCCAAGAAACCCCTATACTATCTGTTGAAAAGGGTGATGAAAGAGTTTTAAGAGGTTATAAAGTACAATTCAGTTCTACTAATGGATTCTATGATGTAATTGATATGGATCTCCCAGACGATGGGAAGGGATCGAACATTAGGAAGGTTAACATTAACGAAATTAAGTGGTTAGTTGTTGACGGGATTAAATATGTTGTTGATTAAGCCTTTAGAAATACTGTTTATTTTAAAGAAAGCATCTTTTAGATGCTTTTTTTATTTTTATGCAATATTTATAATAAAAAGCTTATGCCATTAATGAATGATATACATTCGCTTATTGTACCAGTACAAAACGCGAATTTCACTGCACATAGTTATACTGAAATTTATTGCGGGGTGACATCAACTCTTACACTAAATGGTGTGAGCCTAACTTTAGGCGGTGGTTCTTCAATTAAAATCAAAATAGCTAATATAAGCGCTAGTACAGGTACCACAAATTGTTACTTATTAGGCGAAAACATTGATAATAGAACGGGTAGCCCTACAGTTTATTAACTTTAATAAAAAAAATCGATATTTATATAAAATATAATTTATGAATAGAATAAATCCAGTTGGCCTTAAGGGATGCGAAATAACAGAGCGCATGAGAGAACTTATGGGCATTAAAACCATAGTTGAAAATAAAAAGACAAGTGTTGTTGAACTAACAAAGCTTGGACCTGATGGCAAGATTTATGGTATCGTAAGAGAAAACCATGAATATTACATTAAAACTTCAGATAAGAAAAAAGATCTTGTTGCTGAAGATTTTTCATACATAGGTGGATTAAAAAATAAAAAAGAATTCGTATATCCTTCATATGCTAAAGCTACAAAACAATTAAGTCTTAAATTTAATAGTTTGTATGAAGCTTATGGTCTTAGTGGAGAAATAAATGTTCTACAAACCGATAATCTTTTAAAAGAAGATGTCGCAGGATTCAATAGTGAAGGTAGTGGATTTACCAATGAAGGTAATCTGGAAGGTAACGTGGATGGTGATGATGCTGAAGAAACTAATGATGAACCAGAATTGGATGAAGTTCAACAAGCTGTTCATGACATGTTAGAAGGTAAGAACCCAGCCAAAAAATTATTAAAGAACAAATTATCCATTGCAAAATCATTAAATGTTATGGATGACATTATCGAAACGTTTGCTCCTGAGAATAAAAAAAAAGTCTATTCGATAAAATAAGTGAAGGGAAATATAAGTTAAAGCTGGGTGGTAATTCTGCTGCTCCAGCTACTAACAATTCACAACCTGCGCCACAACCTGCTTCAGAACCATCAGCTCTTGATTTTGGTGTTGACGATACAGCTCAAGCTACACCTGATAATAAACCTTTCGATAAAGAACCATTTAATGCTGGTGTCGAAGCGGATGAAGATACCGACCCAAAAAAATTTATTGAACAATTAAGTGGTAAGCTAGGACAATCGTTAAGAAAATACAGTGATGCACAAGGCCAACCTGATTTCAAATTAGAAAAATTTGCAATCAATTCTGTATTATCGGCAACTCATACCTCTCAAATGCAACCTAACGATCAACAGGATATCATTAAAAAAGTAAAATCATCTGGAGAAGCTGGTGAAGAAGGTGATCAAGACGCTAGTGCCCCAGAGCCACAAGACCCTGCAGCTAATCCAGCTCCCGTAGAACCAGCACCTAGTCCAGCCCCAACAGATGAACAAATATTAACTGAAATGGCTTTAGATAATATAAATGCTGAGAGATTGATTGCATTGTATGATAATGGTGACGATAAAATTAAACATATTATTACAAAAATGATAGCCTATAATAATGATTATAAAAATAGGGAAAATTTTTTAGAAGGCTTAAAAGAAATGGATGAAGAAAATTTAATTAACGTTTTTGGTGAGCTTAAAAAAATGGGTATCGAAATCCCACCGTCATCGAGTAAATTAATTGATGTTGATGAAAATTTTATGTTAGATAACCCCAAAAAAAATAATATGTTTCAAAAGGGTTCTAACGATATGTTAGAACCAAAATCATGCAAGACTGGTTATAAGCAAAATGGGATGAAGACTAAAAATGGCATAGAAGTACCTAATTGCGTACCAATAAAAAAATGAACATGAAAGATCTAATTTTAAATAAATTACATGAAATAACTGCCTATAAAGAGTGTGTATTATCCGAATGTGAAACATTGGATAAATCTAAAAAATTAAGTATATTTGAAAGAAAAGATATGTCACCAGAAGTAAAGCCAAAGACAAAACCAAAGGTGGCTCCCAGTGTAGCACCTGTGAGGGAGCCTAGTAGAAGAGATAAGCCCTTTTTACCTAATGTTACCCCAGGTGTTAAGACACGCCCAAAAGCTAAAATGTAATGAAACAATATTTAATATATGTAAATTATGTGGGTAAGGATTATAAAGGAAATCATATTTATGAGTTTCTTTTTTCCGATTCAACTGAAAAAATTGACGGTGAAAATTGGGATACGTTCCCAGCTTCAGGTCGTCCAGAGCCTCCGCATGATATATTTATTAAAAAGGCTTTGGTTTTAAAATCAGACTTGAAATTAGATGTCATTCAAAATAGTGATACGTTTGCTGTTTGGGATGCTTTAGATGGTGTAGTTGCCTTGGCTTGGGAAAATGTTAATGATTACGATACATATCCTGAACATAGAATGTGTTTTCAATTTGGTGAAACATTAGAAGAAATTAAAAATAAGTTGTACGAAAAAGATTTGGTACTAGAAAATGAAAAAGAAAAAAAATAAAATAAAAGAGGGTGCTTTAAGTCAAGGAATAACAAGTTATGATACGTCAAATTCTACTAGTTCAAGCTCAACTTCTAGTGGGGTCAAAAAACCTGTTGTCTATTCTACACAGCAAGATTTAAAAAAAACCACAGATAATTTAAAAGGTACTGATACTAATATTGTAGTACAAAAAGAAAATGTGGGTATTAAAGCTGATTTAAGTACAGTTTTAAAACCATCAGATTTTAGTTATCTTTCGGAAGTTAAAGATTCAAAAACTGGTGAAATATCTAAGCCATTTACCATTAATGGTAAGCAATATCAAATGTGCCGAGCCGTCACGCCAAAAAGAGAAAAGGTAATGGCGGTTTATTCATTGGATGAAAGAGATGAAAGCGGTAAAAATATACTCTACAATTTACAAGAATTTGAGGAACATGTAGCGAAAAAGGCTGTGGATGAAGTTGAGGAACCAGAAACTTCTGAAGAACCAGAAGAATTAGACAATACGGGTTCAGCACCAACTGATTCTAAAAAACCAGAATTTTTTAGAGGTTGTAAACACTTTATTGTGAATACTAGTAATGGTAAAGTAAAGAAATTCAAAACAATTGGAGACTTAGCCAAAGCTCATATGGAAGAAGGTGAAAAATACATGGGTATTAAAGAATTTAAAAGATATTTGGATGAATCATTATTTGGTAAAAGAAACTTAAAAGAGGAAGAGCCTTTACCAAATGCTGCACCTGCTGCTACGCCAGCGCAAGGCACAGCAGTACCAACAGAGCCAGCCGTTGTAACTCATTTGATGGACTTAATTGATAAAGCATTACCTTCAGACGTATATACGAATATAAAGCAAAATCCAAATGCTCAATCAGCAGCTATTATAGCTTGGCTTACTAGAGTTGGTGTGCCTGCAAATAAAGTTAATGATATTATCAATAGTGTTAGAACTTTGTCGAAACAAGTACCTGCTAAACCAGCTACAACTCCTGCTCCTGCTCCAACCCAAGCAGCGGCTCCAGTAAGTGAAAATAGATACATTATAAAAACTATTAAAGTTAAAGACATAAAATAATATGAGTGAATATAGAAGATTAGCCGAAAAAGCTCTGAATAAAGTTAATATTAAAAAAATATTAAAGGAAAATGTCTTATATCCAGAAAATATAAGTGAGAGAATGCATCCAGAGTTGGAAGAAGATTTGAGAAATCAAACTCATTCATTGGGAAAACATCCAGCTATACCTGAAGGTGATGAAAATTCTTTTGAAGAAACTATCATGGGTCAACGTTTTAATGAAGTTGCTAAAAGGTATAAGAGAGCTTTTGACGTTGATAATATTGATAATGGAAAATTGGTTTCAGAAATGATGCCACTAGTCCATGAAACGATGGCTGCTGAAGAAAAACACAAAAAACAATTGGAAGCATTGGCAGTTAAGATGGTACGAGAAGAATATGATATGAGCGAAGATATCGTTGAAATAGTTGCTGAATTAACCCCAAACATTACTTTAGAGGGTACTCAACTGAATCCAAAACCAATGCCAGTTGAAGGGATGGAATTTAATAACCATAACGATATTTCAAATGCAAATGCGGAAGTATATAAAAGAAGATTTTTAAATGCTATGACACAGGGTGCCGCAAAAAAATGTAATCATATGTTTCATATGGTTGAAGAAGAGCTTACTGATATGGACCCTAGATTACCCAACAAGTATAATAAAATGATGTCAGCAGCTGACTATATGTATTATGTTATCCCTAAAATGGAGAATGGTGTAAGCGGCGGTGTTGTTAAAGTTGATTTTCCAACCCCTGAAAATCCAAAAGCTGTTATACATGCTCAAGGTATGGTATTCCCAGTATTGATCCATGAAATAGTCAAAGGTGTAATGGAATTGTTATCAGCCAATGGCTTACCACAAGATTCAAAATTAGCTAATTACGTTATTAATAAAGCAGATTTTTTAGCTGCCGAACCTTGGGATATGAGATTAGGACCAGCTATTTGGGGTAAATTCACAGAGGCTATAGATGCAGATGATTTTAATTTGAAACATCATGTGTATTCAGAATTAGCAAAATTGCCAGCTAAAGAATTTCACAATCAAATGAAAGAGATAATGGCAGGAACCAAAGAGGGTAAGAAAATAGTACAAGAAATTATTCAAGGTGTTAAGCGTGATATGCAAGAAGAGGAGTTTAATAAAGCCCTAGAGGAGCATGATTCCCATGAGGAAGATTCATCAGAAGATTATCTTTAAATCTTAAACCACTCAACCGAGTGGTTTTTTTATTAATTAATATTTTAATAACGATTATTCATGTAGTGCATCATATTTATTGAAAAGCACTATTATGTCTAATACTACATCTAAAATTTTATTTATCCTTAAAAAAAGGAGATTATATGACATGCCTTATGAAGAAGTATTTTCATCTGGCTTGTATAATAGTGCATTATTTGTTTGTGATATGCTAAATGAATATGGTGTTGAAGCTAAACTCGTACAAGTCAATGACAATAATGATATCGATAGGGAAGTACATAATTACAAACCAACTGATGTTATTATTGAAGCTTTATGGGTTGTGCCTGAAAAATTTGATATCCTACACAAATTACACCCAACTGTAAGATGGTATATAAGGTTACATTCTGAAATACCATTTCTTTCAAGTGAAACTATTGCAATGGATTGGATATACAAATATGAAACTCTAGTTCATAATAATGTTACAATAGGGGTTAATTCAAAAAAAATGTTGCAGGATTTACATAAAATAGGTGTTTACAATTCTATTTATATGCCTAATTATTATCCAGCAGATAAGATCGCCGATATTATACCTCTTAAAAAAGATCATATAGATATTGGTTGTTTTGGGGCAGTTAGGCCAATGAAAAATCAATTAATTCAAGCAGTTGCAGCTATAGAGTTTGGTAATAGTGTTAATAAAGAAATACATTTTCATATAAATTCTGGTAGAGTTGAAAGAGGTGAATCCGCTTTAAACAATATTAGATCTTTATTTGCAAATCAAAAACTTCATAAGCTAGTAGAACATGGTTGGTTAGGACATGATTTGTTTTTACTGGTTGTTGCTCAAATGGATTTGGGCCTACAAGTATCCTTCAATGAAACATTCAATATTGTGGCTGCAGATTTTGTTAGTCAAAATATTCCTTTAGTCGGATCACATGAAATCCCTTGGTTAAATAATTTTTATAAAGCTGAAGAAACTAATACTACTGACATCGTAGCTAAACTAAAGTTTGCTAATAATGTTAAGAAATACAACTTTCAAAAATTAAACAAAAAGAATCTTATTGAACTTTGCGATCAGGCTAGATTTATTTGGTGTGGGTACTTTAAAAAGCATTAAAAACAGTTTTAATCTATTTTGCATATTTATTATAAAGAAATATGTTTACTAGAGATGAAATTTTAAGGGAATACGCAAAATGTTTATCTAGTCCAGTATATGCAGTTGAGACCTTTTTAGAAACATTTGACAAGACCCAAGAAGGATTTGTTCCGTTTAATTTATTCCCAAGACAAAAAGAAATCATTTTCGCCTACGAAAAACATCGTTTCAATTTAATTACAAAACCTCGTCAGGCTGGGGTATCTACAACAACAGCAGCTTATCTAGCGATCAAAGCATCATTTGCGGATATAGATAACCCAGAAGCCGTACTTATTATCGCCAATAAACAAGAGTTAGCATTTGAATTTTTAGCTAAAATCAAAGATTTCGTATCACAACTTCCACGTTGGGTATGGGGGCCAGAATATTATGGTGATTCTCGTAAAGAGGAAAAAACAATTTTCCTTAAAGATTCAATAAGAGAAATAAAGCTACCCAATGGTAGTAGAATAAAAGCGGTAGCTACATCTAAAGATGCCTTGCGTGGTTTTACTCCAACATATCTTGTTATGGATGAAGCGGCATATATTGACGATGGTGCAATTGTCTTTGGTGCTGCTTTAACCGCTTTAGGTTGCTTAACCAAGGATTCGTTAATATTAACAAATAACGGATTGGTTGAGTTAAATGAATTGGTTAGAGAAAAGGAGAAATTAGGCTTTACAGAATTAGATACCCCACATATTGTGTGTAATAAAGATGGGCTTTTAACACCTGCAACCCAAACATTTGTAAGTGAATATGGGGAAACATACAGAATAAAAACAAAATTAGGCATTGAGTTAGAGGGTAGTTGGAAACATCCATTATTAATTGATAAAAATGGTGTTGAAGAATGGGTGAAGATGGAAGATATAGTTGTGGGGGATAAACCAGTGCTTCAATATGGCCAACAATTATTTGGAAACTCTGGAATATTTGAGATTAAAAGCGGAAAAGAAAGGCATCTGAATCAAAAGAATGTAAACATTCCGATTGATCTAAGTAAAAATTTGGACTTTTCTTACCTATTGGGGTTATTTGTTGCTGAAGGTAATTTTACAAGTGGGGGAATTAGCATAACTAACACCGATAAATATATTATAGATTTTTTGGTTAGTGATACAGCTAAATTGGGTAACCCATTCAAAAAGGTTAACGAAAAACACTATATGTTTCATTCAACTGAACTACTAGCTTGGTTTAGCGAGTTTGGCTTGGAAAAGCATAACGCTAGAGATAAAGAAATTCCCCTACCCATACTCAAAATGCCTAAAGAAGTTGTTAAGAATTTTCTACAAGGAATGTTTGACGGTGACGGTATGTCAACAGTTAAAGAAATAGGATATTCCAGCACATCCAAAAAGTTAATTAACACATTACAAGTATTGTTATTAAATTTTGGTATAGTTTCTCATATAAAAAAAGAAATTCAAAAAACTAGCGCATCATCAATATTAAGTAATAAGAATCATATATGTACAATATATAATTTAAAAATTTATTCTAATTATGCAATTAAATTTTATGAAGAAATTGGATTTAGACTGGAAAGAAAACAAATTAAAAAAGAACGCTTATTAAAACTTAGAGATCAAATATCAAACAATGAAAAATTTTACATTGATGAGATAGTATCTATTAGTAAGAGTAATGATTATACGTATGATTTACATGTACCAGAAACTAATTCCTTTATATCTAATGGGATGATAAGCCATAATACTGGTGGTAAGGCCACTCTTATATCTACACCAAACGGTATGGATAAATTATATTACGAAACATACGCACAATC
The DNA here is from genome assembly GCA_003151535.1 of Methanobacterium sp. Lineage (GTDB taxonomy): Archaea > Methanobacteriota > Methanobacteria > Methanobacteriales > Methanobacteriaceae > Methanobacterium_B. Next base: position 33,920 of record PLXT01000052.1, on the reverse strand, counting down.
CAAAGCCCTTAAGAATAATTTTAATATCATTGAAATGAAATGGTATGAGGATTTAAGATATAATAAGGATTTAAAATGGATTAAAGGGGATGAAGTCATAGAAGAGACTGAATTTTCATTCGATTCATACTCAAAGATGATTGAACAAGAGTATAAACCAACATCATCTTGGTATGAAGAAATGTGTCGTGGTATGAATAATAACGCCCAAATGATCGCCCAAGAGTTAGATGTATCATTTATAGGTAGTGGTGGTAACGTAATTGATGAAAAGGAAATTGATCGACAAACAAAATTAAATGTTCAAGACCCTATTATTGTTCGTGGGGGTGATAGTGAAATTTGGATTTGGAAAGAACCAGAAGAAGGTCACCAATACATTTTAAGCTGCGATGTTTCGAGGGGCGATGGTGAGGATTCATCAACAATAGTTATAGTTGATTTTACAACCATGGAAGAAGTCATGGAATATCAAGGACACATACAACCAGATTTATTGGCTCAGATTGTTGAAGAATATGGTGACTTGTATAAAGCTTATACAATTGTGGATATCACTGGTGGTATGGGTGTTTCAACAGTTCTAAAACTTATTGAATTCGGTTACAAACGATTACATTATGATACGCTTAATAGTAAAATATTATCCAGTAAGCAAAAACAAATGGAGTCGTTTAAAAAGGATGATAAAGTTCCTGGGCTTCAAGTAAGCGGTATACGTTTACAAATGATTGCCAACTTTGAAGAAAAGGTTAGAAATAATATCATTAAAATTAGATCGATAAGAATGGTTTCAGAAATGAAAACGTTTGTATATAAAAATGGTCGCCCAGATCACATGGACGGTTATCATGATGATTTACTTATGGCAATGGCTATGGCTTTATGGGTTTTGGAACACTCTTTTAAAAATCTTGAGAGGTTAGAAAAACAAACCAAAGCTATGTTAAGTAGCTGGATAACACCAAATAACGCAAGTGCCATTATTGACCAAAGGATGGTAGGTCAAGGATTTGTATCAAAAGAGAATAGGAATAAAATAGCAGCTAAAAGGCCGAATTTCAGTCCAATAGTGGGGAAAAATATGCAAGATCCCACAGGACAGTATATGTGGTTATTTAGTGGTAGCAAATAAATTTAAATACAATGGCACAACCAGGACAAAACAGAGGGAAATACACCCTAAAAACCTTTAATAGCGCATTATACACGTGGAGCCCAGATACGAGTATTGTTAAAAGGCCCAACCCTTTATCAAACCAACAAACGGTAATTAGTCTTTGTACTGCGTACCCTGGAACAGAGGGCCAAGATGGGATAACAACCTATGTATATAATATTGTAATTAAACCTAGTGGTATACAGAAAATAGCATATGTGGCTTGTGATTATGTAGAATAATCTTTAATTCCAAAATAAAAACATTATTATTTAATAAAAGATATGGCAAATCAAAATTTAACAATATTTCAAAAATTGGGTCGAGTATTAGGGCCAGATGGGTTTAAACTTAAGCAAACTCAACAACAACCCCAAAGATATAAAATGGGTAAGGATGTTCTCCTTAAGACTGCTGATAAAAAAGAATATGAAACAGCAAAACTACAAGCCCAACAAAATAAGTATTTGGGTCAAACTTGGAAAAAAGTTGAACAAGGTTTATTCCAACAAGCAGTAAATTATGAAACAACAAGAATTGGTTCATATTCAGATTTCGAAGCTATGGAATTTTATCCAGAGATCGCCGCTGCACTTGATATTTTCATGGAAGAAAGCACCACGTTGAATAACAATGGGCGTATGGTAAATGTGTATTCTGATAGTAAAAGAGTTAAAGGTATTATTGAAGACTTGTTATTTAATAGGTTAGATATGCACACATCACTACCCATGTGGACTAGGAATACAGCGAAATACGGTGATAATTTTGTGTACTTACATATCGACGATAAAAACGGTATTATAGGTGCTAAACAAATGCCCAATTATGAAATGGAGCGCAGAGATGGTTCATTATATGATGCTTTAACTCAAAATGTAAACCAAGATTTTAAACTTGATAAAGTTAAATTTTATTGGCGTGGTCGTGATGTGGAATTTAATTCATGGCAAATTGCGCATTTTAGATTATTTGGCGATGATCGTAGATTACCATATGGCACCAGTCTACTAGAAAAAGCGCGTAGAATTTGGAAGCAACTTTTGTTATCTGAAGATGCTATGCTTGTGTATCGAGTAACAAGAGCCCCAGAAAGAAGAGTATATAAAATATACGTGGGTAATATTGATGATAAAGATGTTGAACCATATGTAAACGAAATTGCTAATAGATTTAAACGCACACCTGTAATAGATCCACAAACTGGTCAAATGGATTTAAGATATAATCAACTTCCAGTATGGAAAAATACACCAATACCATTATTAGATGGTAGAACAATTACTATTGAAGAATTGGCAAAAGAATATGATGAAGGTAAAGAAAATTGGGTGCATTCTATTAATGATAAAACACATGAAGCAGTTGGTGGTAAAGTTAAATGGTGTGGCAAAAATTATACTGCTGATAAAATGGTTAAAGTATGGCTGGATGATGATACACACATAACAACAGCCCCAGAACATCCATTTATACTTAGAGATGGTTCATATAAAAGAGCTGATGAATTAAAAGCAGATGATTCTTTAATGCCATTTTATCAAAAACTATCTAGTAAAAATGATGGATTCAAAACAATAACAGATTACATTGAAGCAAGTAAGTTAAACCATAAGGTTAAATCTATCGAAATTGTTGGAGGCGATGATGTGTATTGTATGACAGTTGTAGGCCCAAATGACGAAAATGATAGACATAATTTTGCCGCATTATCATTAGATAAAGAAAATAATGTATGCGTAAGTGGTTGTATGTTAAGGAATTCGAACGATCAAGATTATTTTATCCCAGTAAGAAATGAGAATGCTCCAAACCCTATTGATACATTACCAGGGGCACAAAATTTGGACCAGATTGCCGATATTGAATATTTGCAGAAAAAATTATTTACTGCTTTAAGGGTTCCGAAGCCATTTTTAGGGTTTGATGAGACTACTGGTGATGGTAAGAATCTTGCTCTTCAGGATATTCGTTTCAGTAGGACAATAAATCGTATACAGCAAGCCATGCTTCAAGAATTAAATAAGATTATAATAATACATTTATATCTATTAGGATTTGAAGACGAGTTAGATAATTTCACTATAACATTAAATAACCCATCAACACAAGCTGAAATGCTTAAAGTTGAGCATCTACAATTAAAGATTACGTTGTATAAAGATTCTGTGAGTGATGCAGGTAATGGGTTTGGTGCTATGAGTATGACAAGGGCTAGGAGAGAGATATTGGGTTGGTCTGATGACGATATTAAACAAGACTTGTTAGAGCAACGTATGGAAAAAGCTGCTGCAGCAGAACTTGCAAATTCTGCAAGTGTTATTAAACACACTGGTATGTTTGATATTGTAGATAGAATATACGGCGATATGAAAGTAGCTTTAGAAGGTGGCGCTAGTGCTGAAGGTGTTGACGGTGAAGGTAAATCTTCTGGCGGTGGCGGTGGATTAGGTGGCGGATTCGGTGGGGGTGGTTCAACTGAGGCAGATTTAGATTTCGGTGAAGAGGGTGGTGAAGGCGCTGAAGGGGCTGAAGGTCTTGGAGGTGCTGAAGGTGGTGCTGAGGCTGGAACGCCTACTGGTGGGACTGAAGCAGGTATGGCTGGAGGTAAGGCAACTCCTGCTTCTGAAGTACCTACAGCTGAAAACGTTAAAAAAATCGAAAACCTTATTACAGAACAAAAGGCCAAATTAACTAAAAAATTGAATGCTAGGACTGAAAAGTACACAGGATTGTTTATTAATAAACTAATTAGTATGAGTGATCATGAACCTAAACCCGTTGAAAAGGTTAAAATATACGATAAAAACATGCGAATTAACGAAGGTATGGATTCAATGATTAACGAAATAGATGGCATGCTTAAAAAGGGATAAATTTTTACTGCTAATAAGGATATTTATTAAAAACACTTCTACATGCAAGATTTTGGCAATATAAAGACAATGTTTAATAATATTCTTATTGATGGAATTGTTAAAAAAGATGATAAGGGTAGGAAATTATTCAAAAAATATTTTAAAACAATTAAAGAAAGTGAAATTCTAACAACACAATTTTTAGTATATAATAATATTGAAACGAAAGTGGATAAAGATTTCAACTCCGCCGCACTGTACGTATCTGAAAATATGAAACTCTTGAGGAAATATAAAATTTCTGATATTGTGCGTGAAAATAAAAGATTAGTAAGTTTATTAGATAAGACTGAAATAACTAAAAGTGAACCAAATAAACTTTACGAATCATTATCTTATTTAATATTCACACCGTCAAAGCCAAGTAACGTTGATAAAATAAGTGGTGAAATTAAAAATGTAATTGAATATATTAATAAAAACGAGCCGATACAAATACAGGAAAGCATAAATCTCCCCAATAGTCTTATAACCACATTGATGGTTCAAAAGTACAATGAAAGATACGATCATTTAGATGCACAAGATAAAGAAGTATTAAGAGCCTTAATTAACTCCAATTCGGCATATAGAATAGATTTTTATAATAAAACAGTTAATGAGTGTCTAACTCTGGTAAATGGCTTATTAGAAGAAACAAATGAAGACTCAAAAGATAAGTTACTAAAGGTGAAAGAAAAATTATTGGAAGAAAAAAGTATTAAGGAAGACCAATTTTTAGAAAAAATTACAAAGTTGATCGACCTTAAAAATAATCTAATTAATTAAATCATTAAACTATGGTTTCAAATATTGCTAGTAAAAACATCAGTAAACTAAAAGAACTTTCAGAAAAAATATGTCAATACGAAACACAGGGACGTGCGGCTAATGAAAACATTAGTAAACTAAAAGAACTTTCAGATAAAATCTGTCAATATGAAACACAGGAGAAGGTTGAAGAGAACCGCTACAAAGAAATTGTAAACCAGATAAAAAATCTATTAGATACTGAAAAGCCTATTAATAAAGACAATAATCTTAACAGTTATGAAGAAATTTGTTTCAATATACAAATAATACTAAACAAATTTAAAATTACGTAAATGTCAATCGCTGAAAAAGAAACATGGGGTGCCTATAGCAAATTGGTCTTAAAAGAACTTGAAAGACTGAATGAAGACCATGATGAAATGAAAGCAGAGTTTGAAAATCGTTTTAAAGAAATAAATGGAATACTATCAGACCTTAAAAACACCGAAAGATTGGCAGCCGATCATAAGGTATGGATTGAAAAGGTAAACGATGTCTGGTCTCCAGTCCAAATGAAAGAAGCTAAAGATGAAATCTACGCACAAAAAAATAAGTGGATTGCTGCTTTAGCAATTATAGCGTTTGTACAACTTATTTTTGGAATTGCTGTCGTTTATTGGGCGAAATCGCATTAAACCGCTTGACACTATCAAACTATTTACATATACTTATACAAACTCACAGTATATGAAATGCGGAAAAGAATTAAAGTTAGACGTTTTAAAAAATTACAACATTGTTTACGGCACAGTTAATAATAAGAGCCCAAAGGCGCTGTATATTAATATATCATCATGGGCAGAGCCTATTATAAACGATAATATTAATTATACTAGGGTAATTAAAGATTTCGATAAATCAATAAGGCAAAATGTTCATAATTTTATAGATGATGATATTATCACACTATTCATGAAGAACTATACTATAGTAGATTTTGACATAAGAAAATCAGGTGTTAGGTTTGGAAAGAGGAGCTACGTGAATTGCGAAGTAACGCTATTCATGCGTAACGAACTATCCATAAATTCTGAAATATTAAAAACCAATATTGATGAGCTAACTAATCATTTAATTATAAAATCTTTTGAAAACAGTAAACTTTTTATATTCCATAAAAAGAAGCGATAAATATTAAAAGGAAACCCCAAAAAATTTTTTGGGGTTTTTTTACGCCCTATTGATATTTATTGTTATAAAATTATTTATGGATATAAAAACTTTAAGAAGTGGTGAAACAGGTTTCGGAATTTTAGTAGAACAAGATGCTGGCTTTATCTCCCCTTTGGATAGTAGAAATCAAATAATAATACGCGAATTTGAAAAGTTAGATACAAAGACTGGCCACGGTACGCTTGATAAACTAATCGTTTACGTGGTTCTACAGAAGTACAATGTTAAAAACCGTAATGGTAGAATTTATCCTGAACGAATTCTAAGAAAACAAAATGAAATATATCAACAAGCTATAAGAGAAAGAAGAGCTGTTGGTGAGTTAGACCATCCAGAGTCAAGCGTTATATCTGGCGATAGAATATCACATAACATTACTGAAACATGGTGGGAAGGCCATACCCTAATGGGTAAGATGGAAATTCTTATGACTAGGGGTTATCAAACTTATGGTATAGTTTCCACAAAATATGATTTGCTAGCTGATCTACTACGTCAAAATATAATGATCGGTGTATCATCCAGAGGTGTTGGTTCATTAGAAAAAATTAATGGAGATGATATTGTGCAAGATGATTTTGAATTAATTGGTTGGGATGCTGTTACTGCTCCAAGCACTCCAGGATCATGGATATTTAAAAATCGTGAAGATGCAAAGCCTTATGTAGAGAATAGAATAATTAAAAAAAGCAATCTTATAGAAGGATTAGATAAGTTCTTATTGGATTAATATTTAAAATATTTTTCAATATTTAACTTAAAAATGATTTTTGATAAAAAAAGACATATTTATTATGTAAGTGGATAATTCTCACTTAATTGTTTGTCATAACACACACAAAAAAAATAAAAAAAATACAATGGCAGAAAAAAAACCGATTTATGAAGAAGCTCTTTTGGATCTTAAAAGAATTCAAGAAGCTTTAAATGCCAACACCAAAGAAATACTTCGTTCCGTTGCGAAAGAAGAAATTGATGGTGTGGTGAAAGAATCACTTAATGAAAGTGATTACGAAGAAGAAGCTGTTGATGGTGAAGGTGATGATTCAGAAACTCCAGAAAGTCCAGAAGTGGACGGTGCTAGTTCAGATGATGCTGGTGAAGCAGAATCTAGCGAAGCAGGAGCTGAAGACGAACCTGAAAGCATAGGCGGCGATGATGACACCCAAATTCCACCCCCAGCTGAAGTTGGCGCAGATGACCAAGAAGCAGGAATGGACGCAGATGCGTTTGGAGGGGATGAATTAGATATGACAGGTGCATCAGATGATGACGTTATTGCTATCTACAAGAAATTGAGTGGTGATGATGAAATCGAAATTATTGGGGATGAAATTCATTTGAAAATTTCTGAACCAGGAGAGTACATCGTTAAAAAGGGTGGCCTTGGTGGACCAGCTGGCGGAGAAGATGAATTTGGTGGTGAAGATGAACTAGGTTCTGAAATTGGTGCTGAAGATAGTGCTGAAATTGGTTCCGAAATAGGTACTGAAGATGGTGCTGAAATAGGTGCTGAAGATGGTTCTGAAATAGGTGCTGAAGATGGTGCTGAAGATGGTGCTGAAGAAGGCGATGAAGAAGGCGATGAAGAAGGCGTTACATACGAAATCGACATGGCTGACGATGACCAAGAAGATAAACCAATTCATGAAGATAAAAAGGGTGCAATCAACGATAAATTTAAACCTTTTAAAAAGGGTAAAGCTAAAGACGAAATCGAAGAATCTGAAGAAGATGTCGAGTCAATAGCTGAAACTAAAGAAGAAGACGACGATGTAGTTGAAGAAAAAATAGCTGTTGGGACAAACGCTGCTAGTGGTAATAGAGATATCTACCAAAGCACTAATGCTCCACACTTGAAGAAATCATCGCATGATGCTGTCAAGAAAGAATCAATTACTTCTAAGAAATCTGTTGTTTCTGAGGCTGAAGTTAAATACAAGAAATTGTTAACAGAAGCTACTCAACTTAAGAACGAAAATGAAGAGTTTAGACAAGCTCTTAAGAAGTTCAGAAGCATGTTGGTAGAAACAGTTGTATTCAATAGCAATTTGAGTTATGTAACTAAGTTGTTCATGGAACACTCTACTACTAAAGACGAAAAGAAAAAAATAATTTTAAGATTTGATGAGGAAGTAACCAACCTTAAAGATTCTAAAAAATTGTACAAGACTATTGCAAGTGAATTAGGTACAAGAAAACCAATTAATGAAGCGGTAGAAAATAAAATAATAAGAGAGGTTACAAGCAGTACTTCAAAACAATTAAACGAAGCCACTGCCTATGTAGATCCTTCGACTCAAAGAATTATTGATTTAATTAAGAGAGTTGAGAATAAAGATAAGTATTAAAACTAAAACTAATAAAAAATTATGTCACATTTATTAACATCTGGACAAGTTGGTAACATCGGATTGAACCACATGAAAGCAATCCGCAAAGAAACTCAAGCAAAATGGGATAGCTTGGGCTTTTTGGACGGTCTTAAGGGCCATATCAAAGAAAATATCGCCCAACTTTATGAGAACCAAGCTTCAACGCTTTTAAGTGAGTCTACAACTGCCACTTCTTCAGGTTCTTTCGAAACTGTTGTATTCCCTATCGTAAGGAGAGTGTTTAGCAAACTATTGGCTAACGACATCGTTAGTGTACAAGCTATGAACATGCCTATCGGTAAATTGTTCTTCTTCGTACCTCAGACATCTTCTCGCCAAGATGGTTTGGGTAATGCTGGTAATGACTACGCAGGTACTTCTAGTACTAACCAGACATATAACACAATTTATTCAGCTCATACTGGTATGAATGGTGAACACAATGGTGCAGCAACTGCAGCAGCTTTGCCTGTAGCAGTATTGCCAGCTAGTGGACAGCCTATTACCAAATATATGGCTAAAAATTTGTATGATATATTCTACAATGATGGCTTGTTTGATAACTCAAAGGGTACTTTAACTATTAAGACGATTGCTGGTAGCTCATTGAGCACTTTCACTTTCGACAGTGGTGGTAACCTTATCCCAGCTGCTCCTGCTGCTCTGTTGGCAACTTCAACTGATGGTAGTTTGAGGGGTGTGATTGTAGGTTTAAGTGGTTTCAGTGGTGGTGCTGGTGCTGCAAATGGTAGAGAAGTATTAACTGGTCCTGATGGTAACAACATGGATACAGAATCTTTCTTGGCTTCATTGCATTGTATCACATCTGCTGCTATTTTAGACCAAGATGGTAATACCATTATTGCTGCAAATTCTGAAGTTCCTTTCAGAATTGTAACTCAACAGTATGGTAAAGGTATCGTTCAGACTAATGGTACTTTAACAACTCCAGCTGGTGTTATGTACATTGATATGGATCTAAGACATCCAGTAGGTACAAGTGCTGCAGGTACAACTGCCGCAGGTACTTCAACCTATGATGGTTATGTAGGTGCTAGTGCAACAACTGCAAGTGCATTTACTAATATTTTCAACTTTGCATGGGCTGAATATGCTTCTTTGGAACTTGAAACAGAACTTGGTGAAGTGACTTTCCAACTTCAGGAAGTTGTTGTATCAGTTGAAGAAAGAAAGCTAAGAGCTACTTGGAGTCCTGAATTGGCTCAAGACGTTAGCGCTTTCCATAATATTGACGCTGAAGCTGAATTGACAGCTATGTTGTCAGAACAAGTTGCCGCAGAAATTGACCGTGAAATTCTTCGTGACTTGCGTAAGGCTGGTGCTTGGCAGCTACGTTGGGATTACAATGGTTGGAGAAAAGCTTCTTCAGCTGCTAGTCCTTACACACAAAAAGACTGGAACCAGACTCTTATCACTAAAGTTAACCAACTTAGTGCTCAGATCCATAAATCAACTTTACGTGGTGGAGCAAACTTCATCGTAGTATCTTCAGAGATTTCTGCAATATTTGATGATCTTGAATATTTCCACGTAAGTGATGCTAACCCAGAGCAAGACCAATACAACATGGGTATTGAAAGAATCGGAACTTTAAGTGGCCGTTACCAAGTGTACCGTGACCCTTATGCTCCTTCCTACAGTATCATCGTTGGTCATAAAGGTAAATCATTGTTGGATACAGGTTATATCTACGCACCTTACGTGCCGTTGCAGTTAACCCCAACTATGTACAATCCTTTCAACTTTGCACCTGTAAAGGGAATAATGACAAGGTACGCTAAGAAAGTGGTTAATAACCGTTTCTATGCTGGTATCAGAGTTGATGGTGTAGTTACTTTCAACGTTAATGAACTGAGATAACTTATTCATAACTAATAACTTAAATAAGCCTCGTAGAAATGCGAGGCTTATTTTTTTTGTAGATACTAGAATTTGGGATTGTGGTTCCTTTAAATTCGAAATGAAATTATAACATTTATGTGTCTATGGAATATTTATTATAATGAAGAGTATTATTAAACGATTGTTACATGAGGGGTTATTAAATTTATCAAATACTAAAATTCTTGATAAATTTAATAACCCTTTAGTTGTTTATAGAGCACAAACTGATGATCATAATCAAGGGGTTGATAGGCAGTCAAATCATAAAGGAATATATTTTTCAGCCGATAGAGAATCTGTTAAAATATATGGTGATAAAATCAAAGAATATTATTTAAACATAACTAATCCAATAATTTTAAAAGATAAGGAATGGAATTTAAGTGTCATTCCAGACTATTTATACAATCATTTAATTAATCAAGGTTATGATGGAGCTATTTGGATACGACAAGGTGTTATGTATGAAATCGTAGCGTTTAATCCAAAACAAGTTATAAATATTGATAAAGATTAAGCTATTTATTGTAATGAAGAGTATTATTAAACGATTATTACATGAAGCTTTGGAATTACCATATCGAATAGATTCTGGTGAACTTCAGAGAGTATTTAATGAAGGAAAAAAGTTTTTCCCAAAATTAAAAATGTTTAATGCTAAAACAAAAAATGATCCTAACCCAAAACTTAGATTTTTTGAAAATTATCCAAAGAATAGAGCTTCTTTTTCACTAGGTGGTTTTAAAGCAGCTATCGCCAGTAAAAAAACATTGAGTATTGTCGAGTGGCTTGGGAAAGCTGGGGTTAATGATGTGAGTTATTCAAAGACTACCAATAGTGTTTATTTTAGTATAAACAATACCAAAGTTAGAATATCTGATCATGGCAGCAAAGCATTTGAAGGCGTTAATATTCTAATTACGTGGGACACTAATCCACTAGAAATAATAAATAAGCTCTACGAGCTATTTAAATAAAAAATGGTGGTAATTACACCACCATTTAATAACGTTAACTCAATTATTTAATGTTTTTGACCACAAACAGGGCAGAATTTATGTTCGCTTTTCTGTTTTGCGCCACAATTATGACAATATCTTTTTACGTTAATATCTTCAGTAGTATTAACTTTATTAGATACAGGTAGCAATTTATATTCCACTGTATGAAATGGCCAAGTTAAAAATTCCTTATTCACATATTCAAATTTTTGGTTCGAATCAGTACCTGCTTCAACACGTCCAGTTTCAATAGTTTTTGCAATATTAGTTCCTCTTAAAGAATTATTACTCTGTTCAAATGAATCCATCGTCACACTACTAGAATAACATGTTGATGTATTGTTTAAAAATGCGTCGGCCAAATACGACGAAACACTAGTTGTTGGTGTAGAATTACTTGATAAAGAATTTTTAGCCATCCCCACTGTACCACTAGTAAGTTGAGTACTACACCCATCACCAATAGGATATCCACCACGAGGATACCCACCACCACCACCAAGAGGTATGTTACTAGTATAAGTAATAATTGGCTGACCATATTTACTGTAGTTACTGTAGTTAATTGAAGTTGGAGGAGATTCTCTATAGAATTTTATAACAATATCACCATTTAATTCTATTGCTTTCTTACTTTCCGTAGTATTTGATACCGTATAGGTTTCGAATTTAAACTTTTTAGCTACATCCAAATATCTTTCTAAGAATATTCTTTCCGCAGGTTTTAAGACAAGGCCACCTTGTGATATTTCCTTCCCATTAAGCTGTATTTTAGCTAAAACAGTTTCTTGTGTAGGGTTATAAAGTTCGACGCTAAATTCCTGAGCATCTTCGAGGTAATAGGTAGGAGTGCTTTCTTTGTGATAGACTTTTAGTCTGGACCTGTTAATACAGATGCCAGCTGTTGGTACCAATGTACCAGTTGCATAATTTTGTTTCATTTTAATTAACTTTTAATTTTTTCTCTTATGTACTAAAACCTTCACTATTTGATAGTTCAACAGACATTTAATTCTGGGTTCCAATACGTTTGAGTTAACGTAAGTATAATATACCATTAAAAATTAATTTGTCAAGCGATTTTAAAAATTATGTTGATACCTGTGAAGTGGTTGTACCAGACACGGAATCGTCTGGATCAACATCACTTTCTTTTGAGGCTAAATCCTCTACTACACTCTTCACTGAGCTAAATTTTGATAGCTTGCCTATTACATCATACTTTAGGATTTTATCCGATGACATAAATTTAAAGGCTATCCAGATGGTTATCGTACATAAACTAACATAGAAAATCCAGAAATTTTGATTAAATGGTTTAAATAGTGCCACAATTCCATAAGACATGAACATAGCTAAAGATATTAGACCTATAAATCGTTTCATAGATATCTTATTACTATCCGATAATAATATTTTAATAAATGTTTTCATTACTGGCTAATTCTCCAATTTGATTGACTTACAATGTCAAAATTCAACACATTGTTTAATGTTATGACCTCTAAATCAGATTGTACTTGTATATCTATGTAGTATGTATTTGGAATTAAACTTTGAGTATCTATTAAGAAATAATTGCTATTACTAGCCATGTTAATTGGTTCATAATCAACAACGGTTACTTGACTTTGACCTTCAGTCACATAGAGTCTATACTTTAAACCAGTTACAACTTGTGTTTGATCAACAGTATAAGGTATTCTTGTGGAAACGACTACCTTTCTAATATCGCCACGGTTTATTTTTTCTTGGCTACGTATGCCACTTACAGTAACGGCAACTTTTTTTGGTGAGGATTCATCACTACCTATATTATAATATTTCAAACTATCCATTAATTCAAAGCTCAAAGTTATATTTGGTCTAGATACGCCATTAATAATAATATTACTCCAAACATCCGTTAATAACGTCCCATCAGTGAAAGATGAAGTTGTGGGTATTAGGACGTTTATACTATAAACACCTAATGTTACATGGTTCACGTTAGAACCCGTATAAGCCGAGAATACGTCACCATCATTGTCGAACACACTAACAGTAGGGAGAGTATCTAAATTGGTTGGATTGCCCCTTAAATTGACGTACAGATACAATTGGTTAGCCTTATCCAAAAAGAAGTTATTTCTATCGTCTTGGATATAGTTTTTATACCTTGTTTCTATGTATGGTTCATAGAAGGTTTGGGTGTGTCTTGTAAAAAAACCAGTATATTGTACTTGTGGGGTGCTAGTTTCCTCAAGAACATATGAATAGGCAATGGCCAGCCCATAATTTGTATTACCTGTTAATAACCCATTTACAAATTGGGTTATATCAACCTCCATATTTTCATTACCAGCGTCAAAATGTTGTGTTGCAATTGTTATACCTGAAGGAGACCCAGAATAAGAGCCGCCACCATTAGCCCAATATATACCACTTTCAGAGTAAAACCAATTGGATGGCAAAGTTGATACGGCTAATTCACCATTCGTTAGATTTGAACCATTCCTATAGTCATATCCAACCCCTTCGTCCCAATATTGGCTGAGTTTTAAGATGATAAGATCAAAGGAAGAGCTTCTATTATAAGCACCTTGGTATGTTCCACCTAACAATGACTTATCAAAAGATGCGGTATTTGTTAACTTAAGGGTATGTGTTAATTTGGTGAGATCTGTAAAAGTTCCACCAGTGTATGAGCTGACTAACCTACTTTCATCAAAATGGAATAAATAACGACTATAAATATTTTGTCCGTCTGATCCACCATAATATAATTCAGCTATTGGGTTTCTACCCGTATTGGTATAATCATTACTTGTGATAGTATTATTCTTGTCGAAATAGGTCTTAATAACCATATATTTTATATATAAATATCACAAGATTAGTTAATATTAATGTTCTTCGATAACATTCTAGCTTCTAAATCATCTGACAATTTTCTGAAATCACTTACACTGAGTGTACCACTAGTAGTTAAATCTGTTGGGGGAGCTTGGCCGTAAGAATTATGTACATGGCTAAGAAAGGCTTTTTTAAATAGCCTAAGATACTGTACAAGTAAATCACCAAATACCAATGGGTGCGCGTTTTGTATTATGTTTAATATTTCATCATCAGCAATTTGTCCATCTTGGTCTAATACTTTAAACTGCGGTGTACCATTTGCATGTGTTATTAGATTTATTTTATTTGCCACTATGTTAGCAACGCTGCCTTTAGCTCTAGTAGTATTTGTGGTTGACTGTGGTTCCAAGTAGACATTATTTCTAACGTGAAAATATCCTTGGGTTGTATTATTAAACTGAAAGTTATACGGGTTTGTAGCTGTGGGCGTTGTTTGTGTAAGCTTACCAGCCCTTAAGAGTATTTCATTTTCTCTAAGGATGATATCGGTATTAAATCTACCTTGTATTGCAATGTCATCAATTAAAGGGAATACACCTTGTAATGCTGGTACCGTTTCAAAATTAGATGTTGGGTTTAATATTGCAAAACTAAATGGGCTTAACGCTGTTGAGTTGATTGAATCATAATTCAAATTATTTAATTGGGATATTATTGGTCCCAAATACAATCTATCAGCATGCGTTTTTTTATCATTAAGAATAAATATAAAAACAGCTTCACCTACCTTGGGGGTAGATGTGAAAAATTTAGGTACCATGGGATAACACCAAGCTAAATCACTTAAAGCAACTCCATCATCACCACCCTTTTGTGGTGGACCTTGAATAGCAGCTTTTATTCGACCTAAAGAATCTGGATCGTCTACACTTGAGACAATAGCAATTTGCACTCTCTTTAGAGATTCTTCTTTATTAGTCAAACTAGTGTTCTGACCGAAAATATGTTTATATTCGCCACCAGCCATTGTTAATTTTTTAACCTCTTAATTAAAATTTTATTTGCCTTATCAAACTTTTTTTCAACCTCAATAAGTTTTTCTAAATCATTAAGCATTTTTATCTTTAAAGCTTCATGATCAGCTTCCATTTGCTTAATTTCAAAAAGTATTTGATTATTAGAAAGCTCTTCCAGATTTATTATTTTATCTTCAACCATATAATTTATTTAATAACTTATCTTATAACACCATACCCAGAACCTATGGTTGTGGTATATCCTAATGAAATTACTGGTGCGCCTAAATTACCAATACCCACGCTTGTTACTGAAACCCCTGGTGGTATTACCACTTCAATTTTAGCATTTAGAATTAATGCGTTTATAATCTCTTGAATTCTTATTAACTCCATTTGTTCTAAAGAATTTTTACCATCGGCAAAAACATCTCCTACAACCAGCCCAGCTTCTGATTGCCTTGAAATAATATTTGAGGCTATTTCATCGGCGCTTAGTCCTGGTCTTAATAAGCCACCTATTAATAATAATGGTGGTGGTAATGGTGTTATTGGTGTTTGTGATACTGTAAAAGAAGCACTAATAACATTTAAAATATCACCGATAGAACTAAAATTAAAATTATTAGTTGGTGTTTGTGATTGTTTATTTGTATTCACATTGCTCATACTAATTGGTTTATTAAATTTATAATACTGGATGGTACACCTACTAATGTTAATAATTGTGCTACATATAAATTAGCTTGTTCCAATGCTTTTTTCGCAATTGCTGCTGATACTAATGTACCTATTTCACCTAAAGCAAACTTTAATAATATTTTGATTATTGAAGCACCTATACCTTTAATGACGTTATAAATTAAGTTCTTATTTTGATTCATAAAATCAATAGCGTCACTAAATGTCGCTGATTGACCATTTATAATTTTAAAATTAATTAGAAAAATGCCCACAACTTTTGGTGAAAGTATTGTGTCTACAATACATTTTGTTATGTTATCTATTAGTGACTGAATGAAATTCAATTTAATATTATTTGCATCTGTTGGGTTTGACGCTAAAGACCCTAGACTATTACCAATACTACTCAAAGAGGATGATACAGCATTTCTAGTTTCTAATGAATTTGTTGCACTATTAACACTAGTGTTCATTGCTTGTACACTGCTAAACGGTACGCTTGCTTGAATAGGTGCATTTGTAGTTATCAGTGATTGTCCATTTTTTATTTGTAACGCACTTGCTTGTTGTGCGCTAATTTCATCGCTTGTAAAAGTAAAATAACTACTATCAATAACGTCGGTTGAAGTTGTTGTTGTAAGTTTATTAACAACAGTCGCAATTTGTGCTTCTTTGCCTAATTGTGTTAATGATTTATTGAGTGTGCTAGATATTGAACCAAATATTGTATCGATTAAATTAGTTAATAAGTTTGATGGATTTAATAATTCTACACTATCAATATAATCATTGTTTAAATCCGTTAAAGTTTTATTATCATAATTTGGGCTTGCTTTAGCGGTTATAGTATTATTGGGGTCCGTAGCACTAACATCGTTAGCGACATATGTGAACGTTAATATATCACTACCTGAAGTTTGGTGACCCCATCCTTGTGTTAGTCCGTTATTTTGAATTGTTTGATATAAAAATGTGTTAAAATCAGTACTATTAAGTAAATTTTGTCCTACGTTATTATATAAAAGCTGACCAGCTTCCGATGTAGGATTTACAAACATTAAATTCTTAAAATCAATTTGATTCACTGTAAACTTAATGCCAGTTCCGCTTGATTTAATCCAAGATGGTAGGGAAGGGTTTACTCCACAACTTACAACTGACTTAAGTTGTGCTTTTAGAGCTATTTTAATTTCTCTTTCAATTTCAGCTAGGTTAGTACTGATGATTGTTTCTATTGTTTGTTGCAATTCTTGAAAGCCTACTAATGCTTTAATTAGATCGGTTAAAAAAGTGATTGCATCACCGCCATTGTTTATAGAGGGGAATGAGGAGTTTGTGCTTAACGTAGGTAGCCCTTCTGTTAAAGCTCTAGCAGCTGCTATGTTGCCAAATATCTGTTGTTTTTGGTCTAAAACTCCCATAATTAATCCAAATCAGCATTAGACTTACTGTCGTTTTTTATCATTTCTCTTATTGACTTAAAATCGCTCAAGGATGCTTGACCTTGGCTTCTGTCATGAATTGTGGCTTCAGCATTACCCATATTTTTGATAATGTCGCTTTGAAGTTTAGCCAATTCCAATTTGATTCTAATTGCGGAATCTTTAATCTTTAACAATCCACCTTTTTCTTTAGCGATTTTTGTTAAATCATCCACGTCTGTTGGTTCTGCGCTAAGTTTTAGTTCGTTTATACTAATTTGCGCGTCAACTATTTGTAAGCAAGCATCACTATACGTCTCTTGCATTAAACCTTCTAAGCTACTTACATTATTAACTTTAACATCTTGCTTTCTTTTCCTTGGCATATGATATAATTTATACTATAAATATCCAGAAATTAATTTTAAGGCTTATAAATTACTATCCTTCAAAAACTCATATAGTTCTTTATACTTCCTCATAGCAAGCCTTATATCTTTTGTAGAAAGATTTGTGTAGTTTCTCATGGTTTCCAAAATAGAATTTTTATTGTATTTTGCTCCACCATGTGTTGTATCGAAAGCCGTTTCCCAGTGTTGTAGAATTTCTATTAATGCATAGCCAACTTTCCTTTCATTATCGGTTAATTTCTTTTTGGATAATTGTTCGTCGTCAATTTCTTTTTTTATGCTATTAATTAATTTAACTAAAAAGTCTTCCATTGAGAATTCGTCCTCATCAATAACATAACTCAAATCCTTTCTTTCTTCAATATCAGAGAATACGTCTTCATATGAAGCAGTTTGTTTGGTATATTTCTCGTCTTTAATTAGAAGCCCTAAAATATAGTGTTTACAGATTGTTCCATAATAAGAATAAGCCTTTTTACCTCTAGAGTTTTCAAACTTATGAGCTTTGGTCATAAGAAAAGAAAGGGTGTCCGTATGTAAATCTTCAAACGTTTCACCCTTTCGGTATAGCTTATATCTTCTAATAATAGATTCTATCATTTTATCCAATGGATCTTTTAACCATTGATTATAAATTAAGTTTCTTTCTGTATCATCAGTTGAAGCTAAGAAATCGTTAACGGCTTTTTCCTCATCTGGACCAAAATAAATTTCATTCTTTCTTTTGCGTCCTCGTTTGTTTACCATTATCCGATTAATTTTTCATATGTTATCTTTCTGTCTTTTTCAAAATAATATTCTTTTTTCGCTTGGCTCAACCACCATCTTGCTTCTACTGGGTTAATTGTATTTTTATAGTTTGCAAATAACGAGTTTGGCCTTTGGTTAACATGCTTATAACCAAACTTTGGAATTGTCATAATTCTAACATCTTTAAATGCCATTCTTAGTAAGAATTCATAAATAAATGTTAGTTTAATGCTTGGTTTAAAACCACCATATTCTTCGAAGAAAGCTTTTTTAATTACAATACCATCGATGTTGAAATTTTGATAAGCTAGCAATGCATTCAAATCTAAAATACCTAATTCATCTGAAAAACTGGTTGCCCATACGGCTTCGTTTGTAAACGATATGAATGAACCATTGGGGTCTACATCCACAATAATTGGCATAAACAATCCAACATTAGGATATGCTTTAGTGTATTCTACAACATTTTTAAACCAAATATTGGCAAATTCATCATCATATTCCAATATAGATATCCAAGTTGATTTAGCCTTACTAACACCCAAGTTAACTTGGTTTGCGAAATCGGTCTCGCCTTCATTTTCTACGATTGTAATAATGTCTTTAATTGCTCCGTAATCTAAACTTTTTACGTAGGTACTAACTTCGCTGTCGGCTGGTACGACGATCACCAATTCATCAGGTAATACTTTTTGAGCTTCAACGCTTTTAATTGCGTTTAAAAATAATTCCTTTGTTACTTCATCTAATTCATGTACGGGAAGGATAATGCTTATATTACTTCTTTCATTTTTCATATTTTTAAAATTTTTTTATCTTTTATCTTTAGTTTTTTTCTAAAAATTTATTCATAGTTTAAACCGTTATTGCTTCCTTATTTAAAATATTATTAAATTCATGTATTCTCTCTTCTATTAAAAAATTATATACATTCTCCAAAACTACTTTTTGTTTAATTGAAGTATAATTCCCTGTTGTTTCTCTCATACTATCAATCAAATCTTGGGGTATACTATCCTCTAGGAAAACTTTCATGAACGTTGCTATGAGTTCTGGTATGTTTAAAGTTGTGTTTGTCCATACCCCGTTGTTTTTGATACTTTCTGCCCCGTCTTTAGAATCTGTCATCCACTCAGGAATTAAGTTAGGGATTTTACCAATGATTGGCGTACCGCTTTCCATCGCTTCCAATGGGAAGGTACCAAACCCTGCATTATCGTCAATCCAAACGGCTAAGCAAGAATCTTTTAGTTCTTCAGCGAATTTTTTTCTTGGGAGACCTCTTAGTTCTTTAAATGTGACCCACTTGTAGATTGGGTACTGAAGATAAAATGATTTAGCAATTTTAACGGTATCCGCTTGATTCCTACACAATATTGCAACTAGTGGTTTTTTTGGAGTTACGTTGGGTGCAAAATATTCTGGTATTGATACTGGTATTACGTGTGTGCTAACTGTAGGGAACAAATTTTTAACATACTGTGATTGTTTTTCGCTAGTAGTTATTGCATGTGTAAACCCATAATCAACATCCCATCTCTTACCAATTGGCAACAATTCCAACAGATAATCATAGCTTTGACATAGTACGATTTTTCTACATGGGAATGCTTTAATTTGATCCATTATTGTGGAAAAAATTTCAGGTATCACAATGAAATCTGCAGGGCTAATATTCAGGTTTTGCTTTTCAATTGCCACGTGTGGTAAATTAGCATATTCTTCACCTAGCCAATCTGAGATACCCATACCATTTTCGTCTCCTCTAAGTTTATAATCGGCTTTTTCATGCATGATGCAAGCCTTATAACCTAATTCATTAAGCATTTTTACATGCTCATAAATATTTGCGATACCAGCGGTTGGATTACCCTTTGTATCTAAAGTAAAAAAGTAAAAATTAAAATCCTTAGTTTCTAATTTCTGAATGACTTGTTTTATTTGCTCAACCTTTTGGTCAAGTTTTTCTTGATTTTCGTCCATATTTTTGTTTATTTTTTTTCTTTTATTATACCTTCTTTCATTAAGGTATTAAAAACTATTTTATATCCTAGTGGAGTTTGGTCTAGGGCTCTATCAGCTCCCAATGCGTCATCTGTTTCTTCACTGTAATCAATAATATACTCAACAAAAGTTTTAAGTAAATCATATTTTGCGGGGTCAAGTTCTTTACCTTGTGGTAGAACTCTTTCGAATGTTTCCCTTGTGATTATTTCACCATCTTTATCGTATGTGACCTTAACTTCGTTCTCTTTTACTGTGACACCTTCCCCACCTTTATTAATGGTTATTGCAGTGTCGAAAGCTTTTAAGTCTATAAAATAGACTACATCTCCAAATTCTAGCATAAGTTAAATTTCTTCGTAAGTTGTTATTTTAGTATTCAAGATTTTATTTCTAAGATTTTCATCTTTAATAAAGTCTAAAATCGAATCCAATTCAAAATCGGCAGCAATATCCTTATTGTAGCTAGATTTTATTTTTACTGATATCTTACCACTTGGTTTATTAAATAATGCATCTGGGTTAGCCGTGATCAGAATATCCGCATTATTCCATTCTTTTATTGAATCGCTAACGAATGTAATATTTTCTGCTCGACAACCTGTTTTTGATAAAAAGAAAAAAGTTGATGGGATACTCTTGTCTACTTCCCTGCTAACCAATGTAACTATATTCCCATCGTCTTTCATTTCTTCTAGGAAATAATTAAAATGATTCATTAGATTGTCAGATATTAAATCGGCATGTCCAAATATCTCTAATGGAGCTTCTGTGTAGATAAACTTATTAAGCTCATACTTATTTTCAAACGTAAAAAAGTTTATTAAATTAAAGTTAACAACATCTGCTTCTTTATTTTTAGAGACACCTATGTACTTGTCATAGGTGTACACTAATTGGCCGATAAAATCCCTTAAAACTTCATTTATACTAACGGAAATGCGAATCATGAAACTAAAATAGTATTATATTATTATAAGTAAAGTTTTACTAAAAAACTTTATTTTTCACTATCTTCATTAAATAAGTCAATGAAATAGCTAGTAAGTTTATGTCGTAGAATATCCTCTTTATTAAATTCTATGACATTAACTCCATCTGTTGGCTTGCTTCTAATTCTACCGATCAATTTAAGCATTGAGCTGTCTTTTTTATTTCTCAAATCTATTTGTTCAATATCACCCAAGAATACCATTTTACTATTTTCACCCAATCTAGTAAGTATTGTCTTCATGTTATCATGTGTGATATTTTGGGCTTCGTCAATCAATATTATTGCATTATCAATATTAATACCTCTTAGATATGCTATGGGCAGTGATTCCACCATTTTTAATTCTGTTAAGGTTTCAGTATTTTCTTTACCAATAAGTTTTTCGAAATTATACATAAAGGAATACATAACAGGTTCCAGCTTTTGATCCAATGTACCTTTAAGAAAGCCCACTGACTCGTCTTTAAGAGTTGTTACAGACTTAATTAAAACTATCTTTTGAAATGTGGAGTTAGCCTTAAGTAATCTAAGGGCTTCGTAAATTGAAATTAAGGTTTTTCCAGTACCTGCTGGGCCGACACAAATGGTTACATCATTTTTTTCAATTGATGCGATGAGGTCTTTTTGGGTCTTATTCTTACATTTAAGTTGTTCATGAAATTGTATTATTTCATTTACATTTGTTCTACTTTTAACTTTCGTTACTGATACACTTGCTGATGCTTTGCTAGTTCTTCTAGTCCTTGTTTTTTTCTCTCCAGTTTTTTTGTTCATGAAATTTTATTATAAATATCTGCCTTATACCTTTTTATAAAGATAATCCTGATGGTTTCCTAGCCATCTTGGGTCGCTAATACTTGTAAAGCTTGATACATTTTTAATGTTTTGATATCCGCGATCAAGCATAAAAGAATTAATAGCGTTTAATGAATAAGAATTGGTATTAACTTCAATCAGAATAAAGTCAATTAAAACATTATCAAAATCAATACCTTTTAAGACCTCCATTTCATATTCCTCTACATCTAAAGAAAGAAAATTTACATGTGTAATATTATGTTTTTCTAATAATGATTTTAATGTTTTAGCGTTAACCGCTATTGTTCCGTCAGGTCCACCTATTTTTGATCTAGCTCCTAATCCTCCTGACCCATCATATAAAAAATCACCTAAAACTACTTCTACTTCATCCGATGCAACAAGTGCATAATTTTCCACTATAGAATTCCTATTTTGTTTACATTGGTTAAACGCCTCTCTGGATGGTTCAACTAGTAACCCGCTCCAGCCAATGTATTCTAAAAATTTTGTATTTGATTGAAATAATCCATTTAGGGCCCCTGCTTCAACAAACACACCATTTTTAATGTGTTTAAAATAGTTTAATATTTTTTTTTCTAAGTCTCCAGATGGTAGACCATAATTAAAATTAGGGGTTTGCAAATCCTTAATATTAATAATATTAATATGCTTATTCTTATCAGTATAGAACTGATTATTTTTTACAATAACATCGAAAAAGTTCCAAGCTAAGACTACGATTATATCTGGTAAATGATTAAATGAATAATTTTTATTAACTATGGGTAAGTTAATCTTTGGAATATATTTACCGTTTTTTAATTCGTTATCCTCGATAATATAATCAATGTATGTGTTATCAATTCCAAAATATGTTAAGGCTGTTGTGGCTTTAGCTGGTGATCCATAACCAACTATTTTTTTACCTAAAGACTTTAAAAATTTAAAGTTTTCAACAACATTTATTTTAAGTTGTTCAATTTTTTTACTAAATTCTTTATATACTTGGAAATCATTTAGTCCGTTTTCTAGTTCTATGTTAATAAAGTTTCCAACACTGCGTTTTTCTTCAGCAGATTCATTTTGGATATACACTCTAATAGATCCACCATGAGTATCGATGTGTTCGACGTTTGTGACCTTATAACCTAAACTGGTAAAGAAATTAACCAATGAGATAACACTCCAATAATTCACATGCTCATGGTATATATTATCAAATGTTAAATCTTTAATTGTGTCCAGAAGATATTGAACTTCTATTATGAAAACACCATCGCTTTTTAATAGTTTAAAGACATTTCTAGTTATACTTATTAGTTCATCTGAATGCGCAAAAACATTGGATGCAGTAATCAAATCTATTTTACCAATATAGTCGTAAAGGTTACCAATAAGTTCATCATTAAAATAAGCATTCAATGTATATATACCATTACCATTGGCTAGCTTAGCTATATTCGCTGCTGGTTCAACACCAATAACTTTAACTCCATAGCTCATTAGAGGGCTTAGAAACACGCCATCATTGCTTCCAATATCTAATACAACAGACGTTTCATTTAAATTAAATTCGCTAACGTATTTTTTGGCCGCTTTTTGAAAATGATTCCTAAATAATTCAGATGTTGATGACACATATAAATAATTGTCAAACATTTTCTTTGGTGGCACAACGTAAGAAAGCTGGCAATTATGACAATTAGGGCAATAATTCATTTCTAACGGATACTCATCGAATTGTTCGTTTGGTGAGTTTGTTAGATTGTTAGCCAATGGGGTATTCCCCAATGATATAACTCTTTTCAGGTGTTTATTTCCGCAACTTCTACATTCTGAAATATGACTTTCTAATAATTTAATTCTATCTTGTTCATTAACTAATATGTATGGTATTGTGTGAGTAACCCCATAATTTTCATGTTCTCTTTCACCTCTAACAAGATTTAAAAATATTGAATCTTGGGTAAATATCATTGCATGTGCTACATTTGGTTTTATAACCGCAATGTCACCCTCATTGATAATTCTTGTTTCGATTGGCGCATTAGGTATTGAAAGATCTTTAATGACACTTATATATTGTCCTTTAACTAATAAACATTTTTGTTCTTGAATTGGGTGATAATGATTAGCTCTTACCGACCCATACACTGACTCAATATAACCTATTAAATTTATTGGTTCTGTTAACTCGTAATTACTTATCTTACCTCTACTATCTACGTACTCTTTTCCTCCAGTAATAATGTATTCTAAATCTTGAGGTAACTCTTTATGTGACCAATTGCTTATCATTTCTTTTAAAGAATCTCTTAGATTGTAGATAAAGCTAAACCCAGTACTTAATAATTTTTCATTAGAAATTGTATAACCCAAATTAGGTATCTCATCGTTAGTTTCGATCAATGTAACTTTTGGGTTGATTTCTTTACACATAATCGCGACTTCCTTTACTGACATGTTTTCTTTGGAACAATGAAATAATTCTCTACTTATTTTATCATTTTCAGCCATGAATTTCATGCACCTTGCAACATCTATTAGTGGTACTAAACTTTTTAATTGTACGCCGCCAGAAAACATTTTTATTGTACCATTCTGAGAAGCAATTTTTGAAAACAAATTTGGCATTATTCCAATACGCATAGTATCTGTTGAATAGCCGTATACAGATGCAAGCCTTAGTATTACAAAATTTCTATCCGATTCAAATAAATCAATTTCTGACTGTACTTTACCACTTGAGTAGGTTAAAACAGGACATGCTGTTTCATCTTCAGAAACGTTAACTTTAGTCTCTAGTAGCCCTTCATAAACCACATGCGTTGATGGGAAAACTATTTTAGTATTTTTACCGCTATATTTTATTATATTTCTAGTACCGTCAATACCAATTTTTTTAATGTTATTATCCAGCTGTTCATTTGATTCAGTCTTTGTATATGCTACATCCGTTACACCAGCTAAGTGTATTATAACATCTGCATTACCCAATTCAGTTTTTAAGATATCTTCGTCAAGAATACTTGCTTGGATAAAATTAATGTCCCAGTCCCTCAGCTGTTTCACTCTTTCTGAAACAAACCTACTATCTATAACTGTAATGTTTTTATATCTAGCTTCGCCAGAATATAATTTACATAATTCTGTTCCGATATAACCTAAACCACCTGTAATAACTATTTTTTGCATAATTTTATCTTTTTATTAAATAAGGGTATTTTGAATTTACTAGACTAACGATATTTTCAGGCATATAACCATTAATATCAACTGTTTTCATGCTATCAAAATAAAATGTTTCTGTATCACTTCTATACGTTGTTGATGTCCGAAAGAATAAATCTTTATTCTGTTCAATATTATTTTTTACACTATTTAGATAGCCTTCCCTATTAAATTCCTGATGCCCGTAACTTTTTATTTTTTCCTGAATCCTTTCATGCCCACCCATAAACGATAGATGCCAACCAGCGTTATTAATAAACGTAAATTCAGTACAACTTGGTCTTCTAGACACTACTCTTAGTTCATTTAATGATTTATTTTTTAAATAACGAAAATTCGTTATTATATTGCCACGCCAGTTTGTGCTTGAAATATTATTTATATAGTAGTTATTATTATCCTGTAATAAACAATACTTTTTGGTTAGATCAAGATTTTTAATATTTTTTAAAACTTCTGGATTTGGGATCTCATCCGTATCACTAAACAAGATTATATCCTCATCATTGCAGATATCCATACCTAGTTTTGTATACTCACGATGTAAGAAATCTCGGCACCAATGTTCTTTACCATTATCAGTTTGTGCTGTGTTTTTAATTCTATTATAGTGCAATAAAATATTCTCATATAATTCAGCCTTTTCACCAGAATATGGGTTTTCGACTAAATTAGTGTTAACAGAATTATAGTTCTTAATGTGTATTATTTTATTTAAAAACTTAGAAAAAAGGTGTTTATTCTCTTCAAAATAGAATGGTTTTGGTAGGCCAGAGAAAGTACTATCACATTCACTTATGATAAAATAATCAACATATGGGTCTAAAAGCGTTAATCTTATATTTAGTATATCTAGCTCATTAAAGAATAAAATCGCATCAAAAATTTTCATATTATATTTTTATCTTTATAATACTGTAATGCCTCTTCTTTACATGTATTATAATCAAATAATTTACCATTTCTATCCATATAAGTAAAGCCTTGGGTATAAGCATCTCCAATACCCCAATACCCATCACTAATATTTCCACTGGCCCAATACTTAGGTGCGATTATTTTGTTGGTTTTATCGTTAAGCCATGCTGCCCACCAACCAAAACTACTATTGGATATTATTAACCATTTAGCTTGGTTAACAACATAAAAATCAAATCCGATATCTATGTGTACTGCTTGGATTTTAAACGGCATAAAAAGACTTGCACATTGTACATCATCAGTTATTACCAAAAATTTCATGTTAGGGTTTATAACCAGCATGTGATTAATTGCGTCTCTCCAATATTCTTTTCTCATTAAAACATGTGGAATATTCCTATATTCGCCACCCCTAAAATTAATAACGCAGGTGTTATTATCAAGCGTTATACCCATTTCAGATAATTTTTTATCATATTCTACCGAATATTCTTCTTTAATAGTTAACCATTTTTTTATGTCGTCCTTTCGTTCAATAAAATAATCTTCAGATTGATAAATTCCGCCATATGCACCATTATATCCAATAAGTCTAGTATTATCAGAAATTTCATATATACGTTTATCTAACATTGTAATATTAATAATACGCCCATTATGATCGTATGTTAACCATTTTTCATGAAATTCGTTTACAATATCATTAATTGGTTTTCCAAAATCAACATTCATAAAATACATTTGATTAGCTCCGTTATGATAATCATAGCTTGGTGATGAATTTACGCCCCATTCATATCCCAATTTTTCAGCAATAACCCTACACACCATAAGTTGTGATATATGATTACCTAAGTTGCCAGTTAAGTTAGTTGTCAGCATATTCGTTTAAATAATTAATCGTTTTTAATAATATATTCTTATTTTTTTGATTTATATTTTGGGTTAAAAATATAGCATTCTAAACGCTCTATATTCCAAGGACTATTAGCATTTTCAGAAAGTAATTTTAATATAGTTTTATAAAATTCTCTGCTTCTTAAATGAGCGTGTGATTTTGAAACACCAAAATGTCCACCAGGAATAAACTCATATATAGGTGGAGGAGATTCGTCAAAAAGAATCCCCCAGTAATGATCTACATTAATATTTGGATTATGATCCTGTGGCATACCATTACTAAGACATTTCAATATATTTCCACTTCCATGATGAGATGTTGGGTCCAGTGTCCACATAATTCCACCCATAGCGCTGGGTATTTTAATAGTGTTAAAATGATACCCATAATACCCACCAATTTTTAGCTGTGCTCTATTCTCAAATGTAGTTTCATCACCATTTACAACATTAACAATGTCCTCCCAGTGGTCAAACGGATAATCTTGCCCAAAAAAAGTGTAGTCAGCAAGATTATCATAATTAGTATAAATATGGTGAAAAAATGTGTGGACACATCTACCAATATTTGGTTCTATTAGCGTTTCATTATTTTGTAATGATAATATATTACCCTTTCTGTATATATGTTTATGTACATCATTATTTAGATTATTTAACCAATCTAAATTTTTATCATATGCTGCAATAACTATATCTTTTACCATATTAAAACTTCTCTAATTCATTTATTATTTTATCATAAATGAATTTAATATCTAACTTATTTATATCTATTGCCAGTGCTTCTTGGAAGAGGTATTCGTTACTTTTTAATAGTTCCTGTGTTACATCTGTAAAATTATCAACGAATAAAACTGGAAAATCCTTAAACATGTATTCCAAGTAATCACTGCGTTTAACTATTGGGACTCTACGCATGTATAATACCTCCCAATCTCTGGAACATTCGCAACCAATTGCGTTACCATCTGGGCATATCATAAACTTATGGTTTTTAATGTTCAATAAATACCGTTTGTATACTTCGCTACTTATTGATATTGGAGCTTCGATTGTCGCCCATTCAAATTGTTCAAAGTATTGATTGATACCAACTCTTCTAATATTATTACCAGTATTATGATTTATATACAGTAAGCTTTTAGGTTGTACTTCATAATCTAATAATGACTTTATAACCTCATGTCTATAATCGTCTATATAAAGCTTACGTTGAACACCATATGGTATTGGATGAACCTTTCCACCAAATGATATAGCATTTGAGGCATATATAGCTAAAACATTTGGGGGTATTTTATCGAAAATTTGATCATCAATGCAGTTGTCTTCAAACCCTGTAAAAATAACAAAATTCATGTCTGGTAATTGACTACAAAGCTTTAATAAATCGTTGTTGGCCCATAACTCTTTAAGTCTAAAAACTTTAAAATCAAACGCACGTTGATTGTTATTTTCAGTTGCAGTATTTTTAATATTATCTCTATAGTATAGTCTTATGTTGTCAATGAAAAGCGTCATATATTTTTTAATACCACGTAATTCATTATATTTTTTAATAAACTCTTCATTTTTAATATTAGCAGGTTTCATATAACCCCCCAAAATTCCCATACCTGATTGATCACCGAATGAAAAATCACAATTATCTCTTATATATGTGGGATCTAATATATTCATATTTAAAACTTTGGAAATTTACTATTGGTACCAAAATGCCTATGAAACGCAAATGGTTTAATACCTTGGGTTTCAGGTATCATAACTTCGTGGGAAAAATATTTAGCAACATCAATATCCGCGAACTTCATACCGTGTTCTAGATATACGTGTCTATAATTAACACAAATAAACCCATCCTCATTATAAAATCCATGGAAAGGTTTCCATTCTAAATTTAGTTGGTTGGGTAGATCAATTAGTTTTTTACTTCTAATTGACACGCTATTACCAACCCTTATTAAATTATTGTTTATATCACGATATGAAAAATTATCTCTTGGCATTGGCCATGGCGCTCCAATATAATCATATTCTAAAAATTCTTGTCTCCATGAGCTATGATTTACAATAAAACCATCGTCATGTATTAAAATTGCGAAATCCGTGTCTACATGTTTACCAAGCTCATATATTGCAGCATAATTCCATTCGTCAATGTTAGACATTTTAGGGGCATATTCATATATAATATCATACGGCAAATTATCTGGTTTGATATCAGACACTAATTTAACAGCCCCAAAATTTATATCCTTTTTACTGTATTCTAAAGCATTAATTGTTTGTGGTATTTTAACCGATGTTAATGCAATTAATGTAACATTTTTTAAATCAAGCATATCGTTTTTTTAACATTTCAAATTCTCGTTTCTTCAAGTCTTCACCAATTGTGTCGGTTAATCTTTCTCCCCATGTTCTGTTTACATAGGTGATATCATTAATTATTAATGGTTTACCATGTATATCAAACATACGTTTATAATAATCTACATCCATCAACCAATTTAAGCCTTCGTTAAAAAACGTCAAATTTTCATTTTTAATAGTCATTCCGCTTGGGCAGCCCATTGTATTATTTCCTGTCCAGATTAAATCATTCCAATGAGGATAAAATAATCTATAAAAATTAAATCCATCATTACTATGATAAAAAGTAGTCATAGCCCATTTAGTATTTGGATTAGCCATTAATATATCTGCTTGAATGCGTAATGAATTATCATCATACAGGAAATCATCTTGAAATAATACTTTAATCCACGCACCTTTACAAAATCTCATAGCATTATTTATATTTGGTGATATGATACCTCGCCCATATTCATTTTTGTAATACTTAATATTTAAAATGCTTGCCCACTTATCATAAACATTCTTTATAGTATTATCAGTACTATGATCAGATAA
This sequence comes from Methanobacterium sp., assembly GCA_003151535.1. Taxonomy (GTDB): domain Archaea; phylum Methanobacteriota; class Methanobacteria; order Methanobacteriales; family Methanobacteriaceae; genus Methanobacterium_B. Next base: position 3,711 of record PLXT01000052.1, on the reverse strand, counting down.
TATAACTTCAAAATCTTTAAAGGTTTGATTCATAAGCTTTTCTAAGCTGAACTCTAAGAATTCAACGCCTCTGCCATTGTAGCCATATGTGGGTATAGCAACGGAAAAAAATGGATTATATGCATCGGCCATATTTTTCTTAAACTTATTTAAATCCATTGTAATATTTTTAGGTACATGCTTTGGGGCTGGCACCGATTCAACAACATTGGTCTTCGATGCTAAGTCAAGGATAGACTTTGTTTCTGTACCCACGTTATAGAGTCCTTCTAGGCTGTTGTTGACCATATCTATTATAATGCGACCAATCTCATCAACATAGTCAAAGTTCCCAATTTGGTCGTTCCACGCCTTTTGATAAGGAAATGGGTTGGGTTTATGAGAACACCTGATTATGAGGTAGTTTTTAGATTTTAACTGTACTAATCCATCTCCCAATAGTTTAGTATATCCGTACCAAGTTTTAAGATGTACAGGTACGTCATTTTCTGACGCATTGGGTATTGAATTTGAATACAAATAATCGGTTGAGATATGAACCAGCTTAATATTATTATCATTACAAAAACTAATTAATTTGTCTACAAAAACATAGTTTGTTTGCCAATGAAGATCCTTTTCGATTGAGTATGTGTCTGTATGTGCAATGCAATTTATTATTACATTATAATGTAATGGTATTGTGCTATTAAAATCGTTAATATTAAAATTATCCTTTTTTCTTGAAATATAATCCCAGCCAGTTTGTTTAACTAGCTCACTACCTAAAAGTCCATCGCCCAGTACTAAAATTTTTAATTTTTCCATGTCTTCATTACGTTTTCTACATACTCAAAAACATTATTATCATAGTGTGGTGCTGCGCCCAAAAAAAATATTTTATTAAGTACATCATTTGCGTTAGGATAATTTTTATAATCATCCAAATGTTCATACGCTGGATGTAATAAAATATTACCAGCGAAATAATTTCTCGTTTGTATTTTATTCACTTCTAAAAATGCCACCAACCTATCTTTTAAAATTTTATCCTCACAAATAAATGGGGTACCAAACCAGCAAGTATCTGAGTTATCTAAAACCGTTACACCTTTCAACCCTAATACATAGTTTAGGACTATAGCTTCAATTGTGGATTTACTTTGTTTCCTTTTCCTATCAATTTCTTCGAATTTGCTTAATTGTACCAACCCTATTGATCCTTGTAAATCCATAGGCTTTAGGTTATAACCCATGGTTGTAAAAATATATTTATGGTCAATAATACCATCGTATGTGTCTAACCACTTATCAAATCTATTTCCGCATGTTCCACATGATAATAAATTTGCTGAGCCAACACAATAACAATCGCGACCCCACCAAGAAAAACTAACAAATAATTTTTTTAACTCTTCAATATTTGTTGAAATCATTCCACCCTCTCCAGTTGATATGTGGTGTGCTGGATAGAAAGAATATGATGAAGCAACGTAATAGTCGGATAAATGTTTATTATTCCATTTTGTACCCATGCTATCACAACTATCCCCTATAACTTTAAAATTATATTGTATCGATAACTTTTCAATAAAATCCATATCTGGAGGATTTCCTAAAACAGGAGAAACGAATATCCCCACTGTTCTTGAGGTGATTTTATTTTCGATTAACTTAACATCAAAGTTTAGTGTTTTATATTCAATATCTACAAATACTGGTTTTAAGCCGTTTTGAACAATTGCTGAAATTGTTGTTGGGAACCCAACAGGTGATACAATAATTTCGTCGCCGTCTTTCCATCCAAAGTATTTCTTTAACGCAGCTATTAGTACTAAATTCGCTGAGCTACCAGAATTAACCATATGCGAATATTTAGTTCCGAACATTTTTGAGAAGGCGCTTTCAAACTTGTGAACATTCTCACCAGCAACAACCCATTTACCTGTAATAAATGTTGTCATTGCAGCCATTATCTCCCTTTCATCCCAATATGGGCCTGAATACAAAACTTGGCTAATCCCTGGTACAAAAGATTGATTATATAGATACTTGGGCTTATTTACTTTAAGGTATTCTTCTAGAGTTTTAAGAATGTCGTTTATATTATCCATAGATTTTATTATAAGATATCTATTTCTTATAATATTGTAAAGTAAATGAGCTATATTTTTAACCAATTTTCAGGTATAACATCTTGTGTGTCCTGATGTCCTGATGGTCCAAACCATTGTATAGGTGCTATAACTTTATTATCTGGTGTACTGTTAAGGTAAGCACCCCACCAACTGAAAGAGCTATTGGCTATTATATTGTTGTCACAAATTGTCATTAATAAAAAATCCGAAAGATCATCAGTAAATGGCGAGTATATTATGTTATTCCCTGAGAAATTTGTTTTAACCCAATCCATATCATCGGAAAGGAAAATGAAGTTACTTTCGCCAATTATTTCCATTGCCCTATTAAAGTATTGAATATCGCATGGTTGGTGAAAACTGGGGTTGTTTAAATAATCCCCGCGTCTAACATGAACTGCTGTATATGGTCTACTACCGAAACCTATAACCTTTTTAATTAAATTGATATGATTGGGGTCTAAATGAAATAAGTTAATTATTTCATTTTTGAAATCTTTAAAAAATTTGTCGCTTTGAAAGCTACCATTTAGTAGTAGATCTGCATTATAGGGTATTTCTCGATATGCAAACCCAGTTTCATTATAATAATTTTTAAAAGGATACCCTTTTACATCTTTAATATTCTTAAAGATATTATTTTTATAATAATTTGCTGGATTACCTTGTTGTGGGGTATAGCATACATCAATATTAAAACCAGAAACGTCATTATTCCTTAAAGCTAACGCATGTGCTGCCGCTATTTGAAACATTTGATTACATAGCCCACCTTGTAGCTTACATGAAATCATAACATTAATCTTTGATAGGGAGGTTTACTTCTTATTTGCTTGGCATGATCTTGTACCATACCAATATCCACTTTATGCTCATTTATAGGATTTTCACCGTTATAAGTATAGTTAATTTCAGTCATAAACTTATAATGCTCAGGCCCAGCCATTTCTAACATTGGGAACATAAAACATAAATCACCGCTCCATTGCCAATAATCACTATTGCTATCCCTCAGATCCTCTGGTTTAATTTTACGCCAAAGAAATGCCTTCCAAGTCCTAATATGTGAGGCTGTAAATTGATCTCTTCTTAACGTCTTAAAATTTGATTGTGGTTTAGCAAACCCTTGATGTCCACTTGAGTATCTAAAACTACCATTAGCAATCCAAACGTTTGGGTCAGAGTACGTGTTATTAATTCTTGTAAAAACATTTGCATCTGGAAGCCAGTCATCTCCGTCAACTTCAATACATACATCGTCATCCTTAATGTTTGGGTTATTTCTAATGCTCATATCAAAATTACCTGCTTGATACAGTTTCTTTTCGTAGTTATCAAATAAAATAAACCTACTGTCATTCGCAATCATTTCTTTTACGATATTAACTGAATTGTCAGTTGACATATCATGTGTTATATAACAAGTAAAATCTTTATGATTTTGACCCATGATAGACCCAAGGCTTTTTTCTACAAAGTCTTCTGCATTATAAAATCCAGTCAATATTATCATAAAGTAAATATTTTTTTAATATTGTATTGGTATAGTCACCTTTATTTATATCGAAAATCCTTATTAGTTGGTTTAATATGG
>PLXT01000017.1 GCA_003151535.1 Methanobacterium sp. | reverse complement strand
TTCATACATGTCATGCAATTTGTGCATCCTTCAAAATCTGCCTTCAATGTGGAATTGATTTTAACTATTTTTAGACCATCTTTACCCAGTTCTGATATGTCCCGTTCGAAAATTTTATGTATCTGAGGGTTGGAAACCCGTGGAGATATCTTCTGGTAACCGTACTTATTCAGCCAGTCATTATACATCCAGAATGGCATACCCTGCTCGCACATTGCTAGTTCTAAAGAATATATTTTTTCAAAAATCGATGATGTGGCCAGCATTATATGCCTGTTCCGCATACCTTTCGCTATTTCTTGTAATTTCCCGAGGAGATCTGGATTCAAAGCTATATCTCGGGCCATTGCCAAAGAAGTGTTTCCTAGTTGATAAATATCCTGAGAAGATGGTGGTATCTGTCCAACAGCCAAGGATTTAAGTGGATCCACATAGAACCCTGATGCTCCGGCCATATAAGTTGAATCAATTTCAGTTAAAAGAATTTCTGCTTCTTCTGCCAGAGTTAAATAAGCAGCTCTAAAAGCTCCCCGTGCCTTGCCTATCATGATTATATCCTTTTCTGATAGATAAATTCCATCTTGCAGATGGATCATGTGATCAGGACTTTTTATTTTGGGAAGAGATATTAAACCAGTATCTAAACCTAAACTGAAAGCGGCAATTACTCCTGTTCCAGTTATACCTTTGGATTTACCATCCATCTCCCCTTTTAAGAGAGTCTTTCCAGTTGCAGGATCAACTATATTTCCTTCTTTGACTATGATTTCATCGTCCAGCACATAGCTTTTCCATCCGGAATCAATAAGTTCAAAATCACAGATTGTCCCTGGAGAAGCTAACCTACCTTTTTCTATCATTTGTCCTTCTATGGCAGGTCCTGCTGCGGCTGAACATGTATAAACTTCTCCATTTATGACCAGAGCTATTTCAGCATTAGTTCCAAAATCAACAACCAAAAAAATGCCTTTTTTTTCTAAAATACCTGATTTATATAGCATGGCAAGTGCATCGGCTCCAATTTCATGTTTTATAGCTGGGGGAATGTATATTTTAGCTTTTTGATTTACTTCTAGTCCTATTTCATCCGGTGATGTAATTGTAGCATCTCTTGATGGTGGAGTTATATTCAATCTTTTAAGGGCTTTCTCACCCCAGTATGCTAAATCTCTGATTTCTATGTTATGGAATAAAGAAAGTTGTATGGGGTTACCGCAGACAGCCACTCTCTCAACGTTTTCAAGTTTTATACCTAAATTTTTTATCACATCATTAATTGTGTTAATAAGGATTTTGTGTGTTGTTTCTTTACCCACTTCTATTGCGAAGTGGAGGTGATCCACTACATTAGCACCAGGCAGTGGGTGTCTAATTGTGATAGCAGTAGAAATTACCTTTGAAGTCTCAAGATTTAGGGCCTGTGCTCTAATACCACTAGTTCCTATATCTACCGCTATTACATATTTCTCGTTCATAAGGTTGGGCCTCTTGTTTTATTCAATTTGCATTTGATGATTTAATTAGATTGTATTTAAAAATTGAGGTATAATGTTAACTGAAAAATGATCCATGGATAATGTTAATTATGAATTTTAATCTACATTTTTTGTAAATATAATTTATTCATTAAAAAAAAAAATGAAATATAAATATTGTATGGAATCTTATAAATTTTATGTGTTGGTTCAAATTTTTTATGAGTACTCTGAAACAAATTCCCCTACAATATCTGCATATTCTTTTCTAAGATCTTTCCATGTTTTTTTATCTTTTACTATAGCATCAGCGAGTTTAGGGGCATGGTACGCCTCAACACCGTAGACACTCATTGGGAAAGATTCAACGAAATCTTTTCTAACTGCACCGCCACCGCATCCGATAGCTGGAACTTCAAGACCTTCTTTTTGCAGTGCTTCAACAACTTTAGGAAAAACTGTCATGGTTGTTGTCATAAGAGCTGTTCCTGTGACAAATATAGGATTGTACTCTTTTATAGCTTTCACAACATCTACTGTAGGTACGTCTCTTCCCATATCTATTGCTTCGTATCCACCGGCCCTTAAAAACATGACCACAAGGTTTTTACCTATATCATGTGGATCTCCTTCAGCTACAAAAGAGACAATTGTTCCTTTGGTTTCGCTTTTGTGACCTAAAACTTTTTCACACTCTTTTACACCTTCCATCATTCCATCTCCTGCAAGCATAAGATCTGGCAGGAAGTAAAATCCTTTGGTGTAAAGCAGGCTGACAGCATCCATTCCCTTCATTAAACCATTGTTGATTATATCAATTGGAGATATATCATTAGCTAATGCTTTTTCAACGTTGGCGAGTGATGCTTCCCTATCTTCGTAGAGCACTGCAAGTGCTATGGCCCTGAAAGGTTCTTCTGTGGGGATGATATTTACTACATCAAGGTCTTCTTCTGGTTTTATTGCTGCTCCCTCTATTTCCACGTTGTATCTCACTGCTAAAAAGGTTTGATCCATTTTATTTTCTAATTCTTCATAACTCATACTTTAAACCCCCTTTATAATTCATAGCTTTTTGGGTCAAATTCAGCTACTTTCCTTGAGTACTTCCTCAAACATTCATCAATAAACTGATCAGATTCTGTAGGCAGTCCTTCAAAGATTTTAAGAGCACTGTCAAGTGAGTCTCTTTCAAATCTGGTGAGATACATTTTTTTAGCTTCAACTGCCTCGTTTATTATGGCTCCAGATTCAAGAGCAGCTGCTCTAGATCTGAGGTATGGATCATTACCATATTTTACTATTGCTTCTCCTATCCTGTATGCATTATCGTAAGCCAGTACCAGTGCTTGAGGATCCCGGTATTTGTCTGTAAGGGTGTAAAGATCCCTTAAGACTTTTTCTTGTCCTGTTTGGAGAGCAGTGTTCATAAGTGCTGCTTCGTATCCTGTTGCCTGTAACCATACTTCGGGTGTGGTACCTCCCATTTCCTGTCGGTGGTAAACTGATTCGTTACTCCACACATCTGTAACAGCGGCTGTCAGGTTACCCATCAGATCAGAGTGGGCACAAACTGCATTTTTACCTTCAGTGGCTATTGGAACTCCACTTATTGCTTTGATTATAGGGTTTTCATATCCACAGTCTTTTAATGGTCCGATAGCTCCACATTCTACTGCTACCAAACTTCTTGCCGCTGCCATAGCCCTTGCAAGTGCTGCTAAAGTATGTGAGCAGTCCTTATCAAGCAATCCTCCGGCCATGAACATTGCTGTATTGGCCTGAGCACAGTCGGTATCCCCCGCCGGCCTGCAGTCATATTTTTTACATACATCCACGATTCTTTTCCACATATACTCCATATCTATACTTCCAAGAACTCCTATACCAAAGAGTATGGCCTTTGGGTCACCCCTTGCTATACCATAGTCAGATACAGATTTTCCACCTATAGTCTCTATAGCAACATCAGATGCTCCATTAGCAGCACTGGCTTCTACGGACTCCATAACTTTGTTGTCATAGTCTGATCCTCTAAGTCCCGGACTTCTTTCCTCAAGCCTTATATCTGCAGGGGTTGCCCTGAGTGATACTTTGATGTCGTATTCATCATGATATTTTTCCAATGTTTCGGCCTGAATTTGTGTGCACTCTGCAGTCCATTCTGGATTGTTTGTTTGCTGAAATATATGTTCCTGTTCTAACATAAATGCAGGTAATCCTACAGCTACTGCCCTTTCACAAGCACTTTGAGTTATGTTTCTACACTCCGATACCATTTTTTCTTTTGATTCTTCAGAACCTTCTACAGGAGCTACTTTTATTTCCGGTAATACATAACCCGCACCAATTTGTATATTCCAACGTTGGCTAACTGGGAATTTAGCTTTTCCAAACACCATTTCATCAGGGTTTTTATATATCATTCTAGTAAATCTTTTCATAATAGATCACCACTATATTATATTGTAACTGTATTTCTATTAATCTTTTGGAATTTTTTTTAATTTTACTCCTTTCCTCCAATTTTTATTTGCTTAAGTTGGTTTAAATGTTAAATCCTATAAATTTATATATTATAAATGACTTAAAACTAATATAAAATCTTTTGAGAATAGGAGCTCATAAAAAAAATTATTAATGTTATCAAATGAGAAATATGCAATTTATTCAATTCAGATTATTATGCCAGTGTTCACTCCATTTAGGTATAGGTAGAGTTATTTTATATAATTCCCTTCCTTTTTCCGTTAAAGAATATTCGACTTTTAAGAGTGAATCATCAATAATATTTTTTCAATTATCCCATAATTAACAAGATTTATATTAGTGCAAATGTTAATTAATACTGTCAAAAATAAATATATTCAGTAAAATTACATTTAGGGGATAAAAATATGAAAGTTAAATACACTACCATTGCAGTTGCTGATATGGATGAGTCAATCAAATTTTACACAGGAGTAATGGGACTTGAAATAGATAAACAATTCAATCCCCGCCCTGGACTTAATATAACATTCATGAAAGGCGAAGGGGAATCTATCATAGAGCTCATAGAAAATGTAGAAAACCCTGAAAAACCGGGTCTGATAGCATTTGGTATGGAAGTTGAAGACATGAACACCACAGTCAAAGAACTCAAATCTAAAGGGGCCAAATTTACCCTTGAACCCATACAAACACCAGCTGAGATCCTTGCCTTCTTAGAAGATCCAAATGGAGTCCGGATAGCGCTAATTCAACACTAATTTATTTAAACATTAATTTTTTTGTGAATGAATTATTATGATGGAGTTATTCTTTTTTGATTTATTATGAATTTTAATCTGATTGGAATTCTTCAGGTATATATGCTTCAGCATCTCCTGCAGAACAATGTGGTATAGCTGCTATTAGATTATGTATGCGTTCATAGGGTATAGATAAAAATATCACATCTGGTTCAAACCTTTGATGGCTTCTTGCAGTCCAGTCCCCCACAGTCATATTTGTATTTCCACTCATTATAGTATAGACTATTGCCGAATAACATAATGCACCTATAATTTACTGTTTTGGTGATATACCGTCCCAATATGTGTCTAATGTTATAAGACGACAAGTCTGTTCAGCATTACATAAAAATAAAATCATATCAGGACGTATTTCTGCCTTATCTAATGGACATATCACAATTCTATCAGCTAAATCAGTAGCTGGTGTGTATTGCTAATTTTTGCATTCTCTCAAAAGTAACAATTGAACTTGTAAGTTTCTCACCTTTAGTAAGAAATTGCTGCACTCTTCTTTTCTTTTGTCCAGAATGAATCTCACTAAAACCACAGAATTGACTACCACCCGTGCAGATAGAAACATCTTCATCAATTACAAAGCTCTCTCCCTCACTAGCGATTTTCAATGCTTTACAAAAGGATGTTTTTTCATATCTGCCACTTGAAATTTCATCATTAGTAAAAGAAATAACCATAGGCTCATATTTTAATTCAAAGGTCTTTTTAAAAACATCTGCCAGTTCTTTATAGTTCATTAAATCAATCTCCCACTTAAAAATTATTTTTAGTTCTGTTTATTTCTCTACGAGTTCTTCTAAATGGTACTTATTTATCCTTATAGTTCGTTTACTCGACAAGTTTCCAATTTTTGAGGTTTTTTGATGGTTTTATATTCTTTAGCCAATCTTTCTCTTTCAAGTTGTCTGAGCTGTTTTTTTCTGTGATTATATACTTTATTATGGATTAACATATTTTATCTCCTCTTAATCTTTATGTTACTCCTAGAATAAATTTTTAACTTCTAATTCCTAATAATAAAATATTTATTTGGATTGGAAATATCAGGAGAATCAAATTTAATTTAGAATAGCTTCAACCCATATGTTATCAGCATCTCTTCATCGATAGATTATGGATATATTTATACATCGATGAATGTACATACATTTATACATAACTTCTCATATGGAAAAAAGGACCATTAAGTAATCGTTAATCATGGAGTATATGCAGGGGTACCCGAGTGGACTAAGGGGATAGGTTCAGGGCCTATTGGTGTAGGCCTTCGCGGGTTCGAATCCCGTCCCCTGCACTAGTTTAAATAGAAAATTGATTTGAAATTTTCTGCAACTAATAGACTTCTTAAATTGACAACACCTATGAGTAAATGATACAGTCAATATCTAACTACATGAATAAATGAATGTATCTATGAGTAAACGTATTCATTTATAAGTAAGGCTATATGTTGTGTGTTTAGTCTAGGAACTAATCATATCTTTACAGATACATTTGCTAAGCATTTTGCCAATTGGAAGATCAATTTACCCGAAGAAGATCTAAAAAATAGAAATAATGGATATATCCAAAATGCTGGTTGGCTTATTCAATATTGTTTTGGAAAAGATGAAAATGGTGAATATTTGGATTACTATGCAGCTCATAGAATGACAGGTGATTCACATGTACGTATCCACGTTGATGGTAAAGAAGAGTCTCTTCCAGCACTATCTTCAATGTATCCTATTAGTGATGACCCTATAGAAGCAAAAAAACTAAAAGATGAGCATGATGAACACAATAGGAAAGTTGTAGAAATGCTGAATGAAAAAGGCTTTAATAAGTTCACTATCAACATGTTTTTAAGTGCTGGAATGGATGAAAAAAAGAAATGATAATTTATTAAATGGTAAAAAGATTTTTTATTTCGTTATGTAAGTATCACGAAGTAGTGGTTTAGTAATAATATTATATCTTGCCCCATATTCAAGACATCTGTAACCATCTCTGTTAAACATTTCATGCCGAAGAGCAGGATTAATAGCGTTTCGTTTCAAAGTTATCTGAGTTTAGTTGTAAATGGTTTATTACACCATTGACATGTGCTATTCTTATACCTTTATAATACCATTCTATTTTATCACATTCCTTTACAACGAATCCCATTTCGAATTGGAAATCATGCTTATTAGCTATTCGTTTGAAATCTTCATATAATGCTGTTTTACGTTCCTTACGAACTTCAGGATGTAAAAACTGATTAAGTATAATATCATTTGCATGTTAAAGTATATGTGTAGCATCTTCTAACATTTTCAAAGCCTCTTCAAACGATTCAAAATCTAATTCATATATTGATTTCACCTCAAATTTTTAATCTATTTTGTGCAAATACATCCTATTATAGATGATGAGTTCAATTTACAATTTTTCCATCATCTAAAATTTAAATCAACCCCATATTCCATACAATTGTGGTTAATTATAATATATAAATTCTCCTTTATATACTTTAAGGTTTAATATTAGTTTTTTTTAAAAAATAATGGTTATAATAGTTTTAAATACTGAAAAAACTAGATTCAATCTTTTTTTTATTTGCGTTACAGTACTAT